>JAMDAP010000132.1:0-2171 GCA_023484675.1 Bacillota bacterium | reverse complement strand
CTTCTCCAGCAGCCGCAGCAGGGCCACTGCCACGCGCCCCTGCAGGTCGCGCCCGGACAGGTCCCGGACCCGTGCCTGGAGGTCGCGGATCTGCTCCACCAGCAAGCTGCTGTAGCGCAAAGCGAACTCGCCGCGCTGCCGCAGCAGCTCCCGCAGCTCAGCCCGCGGGAACAGCAGCCCATCGCAATCATCGATGGCCTGGGCCGTGGCCGGGTAGACCGCCTCCCCCATCAGGTCGACGTGCGGAAAGAGGTCGCCGGCGGCCAGGATGTTGAGCACCTGCTCGCGCCCGTCGCTGCCCAGGCTGAAGGCCTTGACCGCACCGGAGCGCAGAAAAAAGAGGCTCTGCACCAGGTCGCCCTCGTGAAACAGGATGTCACCCGCCCGGTAGCGGCGCTCCCGCATCAGGGGCAGGAGTTGCTCCAGGCCCTCGTCTCCAAGGGCCTGAAACAGGGGGGCGCATCTCAGTTCCTCTGCCAGCCGGTCCGGATCCGTACGGCCCCGGGCGGAGCGTCGGCACGTCGCATCCATGGGTGTCCCTCCACCAAGGTGACGTTACTTCTCATGGTAACACTTCTCATGGTAACCCCACCCCGGCGGAGGGACTGTGACCCAGATCACAAGGAATTAGCCGGCCACCGAGCGGGCGCCGGCTGCAGGCGCCTTGCTGCCGGCTGTCCCGGACGCGCTTGCGACCGGGGGATCGGCCTCTGCCCGGCGCAGGTGGAAGGCCCCCTTGACCACCGCCGCCAGCAGGTAGAGCACACCGGCGATGAAAACCACGTCAGCGGGGAAGCGCATCCAGGTCAGGGTGTACACGGCGGGCGAATTGACAAAGGCCAGGCTGCGCCCGTACCAGGCGCCCTTGTCAAAGACCGCCGCCATCTGCAGGAAGCCGACGGGCAGCAGGTCCAGCACCAGCATCAGCAGCAGGCCGATGTTGAGCAGCCAGAAGGAGCGGTTCAGCCACTTCTCCTCCCAGGCCTCTGGCTGGACGATGGTGCGCAGGACGAAGAGCATCAGGCCGATGGCCAGCATGCCGTAGGTACCCATCATCGAGGCGTGGCCGTGGGTCGGGGTCAGGTAGGTGCCGTGCTCATAGTAATTGATGATGGGCAGGTTGGTAAGAAAACCGAGTACGCCGGCGCCGAAGAAGTTCCAGACCGAGGTGGCCATCAAGAAGCGTATGGGCATGCGGTAGGCAAACCCCTGCCCCACCGCCTGCAGCATCTGCCTCTGCTCTACCACCTCGAAGACCAGCAGGGTCAGGGGAATGACCTCCAGGGCCGAGAAGACGGCGCCCAGGGCCATCCAGATCATCGGTGCGCCGGTGTAGTAGTCACCGTGGCCGACGCCGATGAGGCCCGTGCCGATGACCAGCATCAGGGTGAAGTAGGTGGCGCGGGTGGCGGTGCGCTCTCTCACCAACCCGAGGTTGACCAGCAAGAACGAGATGGCCACCACGGCGAAGAACTCAAAGATCGCCTCCACCCATTGGTGGACGATGAACCAGCGCCACATGTCGGCCACGGTGAAATTGGAATTGGGATCAAAGAGCAGGCCGAAGCCGTAGAAGCCGGGGATGGCGATGGCCGAGTACAGGAGCAGGTGGGACAGGCTGCCGCGGTCCGATTCGTTTCTCAAACGGAAGACCAGAGCGCGGAAGACGATGAACAGCCAGATGCCCATGCCGGCCAGCAGCAGGACCTGCCAGATGCGGCCCAGCTCCACGTACTCCCAGCCCTGGCTGCCAAGGTAGTACCAGAGCTTGCCCAGGTAGCCCTTGATGCCGAGCCACTCGCCCACCAGGCTCCCCACCGCCACGATCACCACAGCGGCAAAGAGGATGTCCACCAGCAGGCCCTGGAACTTGGGCTCCTTGCCCCCCACCAGAGGGGCGATGAAGATGCCCGTGCCCAGCCAGGCCGTGGCCACCCAGAAGACCGCCAGCTGCAGGTGCCAGGAGCGTGAGACGTTGAAGGGCACCAGATTCTGCAGGGGCAGGCCGAAGAAGGACTTGTCGACGAAGTAGTGGGCCGAGAGAGCACCCACCAGGGTCTGCACGAGGAACAGGGCCGCCACCACGGCAAAGTACTTGCCCGTCTTGACCTGGCTCGGAGTCAGGGCGACGTCCTGCAGAGGCGGCAAGCTGCTGTGGTCCAGGTCCTCAT
>JAMDAP010000207.1 GCA_023484675.1 Bacillota bacterium | reverse complement strand
GCCTGCGCCTGTGGTGCATCGGGACGTCAAGCCGGCAAACCTCCACCACCTCGCCGGCCCCGTTGAGCCCGAGCGGCCGCGGCCCGAAGGGGAGGGGGTTGCGGGCCGACAAGGCGAGGTAGAGGGTGAGGGCAACGAACAGGCCGGTGAACACGGGAGAGAGCAGGGACATCACCAGCACCAGGCGGCTGCCGGCCTCGGCCCTGGTCGGAGCGGGCGGCGTTGTCGCGGCCCTGAACCGGCCACGCCCGGCCCCCCGGCCCGGCAGCACCGCAGCGGGGAGGGATCCTGTCGCCGCGGCGGCTGTCTCCACCTGCGCTGCCTCGGCCATGGACCGCGGGGCAGGCAGCTGGGGCGGGGCAGGCAGCTGGGGCGGGGCAGGCAACCGGGGCGTGTCCGCCGCCCGACCCGCCAGTACGGCGAGGGCCCGTGCCAGGTCGGCCTTTAGCTCCACGGCCGAGGGATAGCGTGCCGCCGGCTCATACTGCAGGGCTCGTTCCAGCACGCCTTCCAGCAACACCGGTGCGGAGGGCAGGAGGTCACGCAGCGGCGCGAAGGTGAACAGGCGCTCCGGCCCGACGTTGGTGAGGAGCCGGTAGCAGGTGGCGGCAAGCCCCCACACGTCGGTAAAAGGGCCGGTCTGGCCGCCTGCCTGGAACTGCTCCGGCGCGGCGAACTCGGGCGATCCCAGGGCGATGGTGTCGGTGGGCTTGGCCTGATTAAAACGGCGCGAAGCCCCAAAGTCCAGGAGAAGGATCTGTCCGTCGTCGGTCAACAGGAGGTTTGCCGGCTTGACGTCCCGATGCACCACAGGCGCAGGCTGGCGATGCAGGTAAGCGAGGATTCCCGCGGCCTGCACGGCCCAGCCCAGGACGTCCGCAGGCGTCAGCGGACCGTCTTTCTGGTGAAGGATCAGGTCAAGGGTACGCCCCTGCCGGTGCTCGGTGGCCAGGCACGTCTTGCCGTCCCAGGCAAAAAGCTCAAGGGGCTTGGGGATGCCGGGGTGGTCCAGGGACGACAGCAGGCGCCACTCGCCGCCCAGGCGCTCGGAGGCCGCACTGTCGGAAGCCATTTTCAGGGCGCAGAGCCGGGCTTTGCCTGCCGGGCGCACGCGGCGCAGGGCCAGATACACGGCGCCATCGCCCCCGGACCCAAGCAGGCCGAGGACCTCGTACTCCGCCGTGGGGCTGATGAACGTGGTCATAGGGCACCTCGCTGCCGCGCTTCCGCCTGCCGCGACATCGCCGAGCGGCAGGCCCGCAGGGCCCCCACCATGGCCATGGCGGATTGGAACCGCCGGTCGGGGTCGGGGGCCAGGGCCTGTGTTAGCAAGGGTTCGACAATTTGCCGCGCGGCAGGCGTCCAGTGGGGCGCCGGCGGCAGTTGGACGGGACGTCCCCTGGTGCCGCCGATGACCACCCTGGCGGCAGGGCCTGCCAGGAGCCGGTAGAGCACCATGCCCAGCGAGTAGAGGTCGGAACGAGCGTCTGCTTGGCCCTTGAAGAGCTGTTCCGGGGCCAGGTACTCGTGGACGGTGATGGACGAGAGCACTTGTGTTGCGGCCGGGGACTCGGGGGTCCGGCTGATCTCGAAGTTGGCCAGCCGGGCCCGGTTGCGCCCGGCCAGATAGATGTTGCGCGGGTGCACGTCACGGTGTACCAGACCGCGGCGATGGGCCGCCGCCAGCGCTTCCGCCACCTGACGGGCGACGCCAAGGGCCCGTTCCGCGGGCATCGCTCCTTGGGCCATGATGTCTTCCAACGGGCGGCCCTGCACCGCTTCCAGGACCGCGTACAGCCACTGCTCGTCTTCAATGAAATCGTGCACGGTGGGGATGCCCGGGTGCTGGAGGGAGGCCAGGGCCCGCGCCTCGCGTCGGAATTGGGCCTGAAGGTGGTCGGGCACGACCGCCCGGTCCAGGCAGCGCACCACGCCCCTGCGCCCCAGGTGTCGATCCTCGGCCACATAACTCAGGCTGAAGCGCCCCGGAGCGAGTGGCTGGAGAAGGCGAAAGCGACCGTTACCCAGTGAATCCAACGTACGCATCGCTCCCTACAGGTTTGTAGAGGCAGTTTTCGGCGCCGGCACCCCTTACTCCTCCCAAAATATGTAATAGAAGGAACACGATGGGAAGTTGCGCTGAGCCTCTGCCTGGCTGCGTTTTGACGGTGTCACCGGGGCGATTGGCCTGTCCAGAATCGATCGACACGAGTGGGCGCCCAGACGTCGATTGCCGACGTACGTTGGGGAGAGTTGCGAAGGGTGAAAGCTTTATGGCGGCGGTGTTCGACGGGTGCATCCCCTGCGGAACGCTGGAGTGGCGATGCTTTTAGCGTCCTGGCAGTGAACGTGGTCCAGACCCGGGACGCCCATAACGGCGTCAGGACGGCATCCGGATGTCGATGAAAGCCCAGGACAGGCTACGTGATGCGGCGTTAACCGACATGCCCCCTCTGGTACCATCGAGCCAAGGTTATGAAACGAAGACCATAACCACTTCGGTGTTAACCAGGGGCGATGAGCGATGCGGGTGTGGGACGAGCAGGTCGACCGGGAAGTTGCCGCAAGGCTGGGCGTTACCGCAACAACAGGATCGCCAAAGGCTGGGACGGCCGCTTCATCCAGGCCGGGGTCAAGCAGGGCCGCGCACCTTGCGGTTCGGTCAGGAGACATCGTCCTCTGGGCGGTGCTGGTTCTTTCCTTCTTACTCCTGGCGCTGGCCCTCGCCGCCCGCGTTACAAGCAACGCCGGCAT
>JAMDAP010000214.1 GCA_023484675.1 Bacillota bacterium | reverse complement strand
GGTTCATCCTGGGCTTTTTGGGGATGGCGGTGTTGAACACCGTGGGGTTGTTTCCGTCCTGGGTCGGGAACGTCTTCACCCAGGTCTCCAAGTTCCTCATCCTGATGGCCATGGCCGGCGTCGGCCTGGGCGTCAACCCCCGCAAGATCCGCGAGACGGGATTGCGTCCGATGTACCTGGGACTGGCGGCCTCACTGGTGATTGCCGTGGCCAGCCTCACCCTGGTCAGGCTGTTGGACTAGCCCGGACTGCTTTCCCGTCAGTTCGTCGATGGTGATCTCAATCGCGACTACCCCCTTCAGATCCTGTTCGGAGGGTGGGGGAGCTCCCGGACCGTACTTGGCGGTGATCAGTCGGAGGACGTCCAGCGCCCTGCGCGGATCGTCCAATACCCGAGCCCTGCCAAAGGCAACCACGCTGCGGTAACTGGTGGTGTAGTCGCAGGCCTTGTCCTTGGGGACCACCCCCAGGTATTCATCAACCTCGAAACAGACCCGGGGATTGGCCGCCAGGTTCTCAAGCTTGGACCCGCGGGGAAAGGAGTGAAGGTAAACCTTTCCCTCCGTGTAGACGAAATGCATGGGGACCACGTAAGGGGTACCGTCGGGGGTGACGGTGCCTATCCGTCCCACAGAAGCCGCCGCCAGGAGTTTCTTGGCCGCGGGCTGGGACATGATTTTGTCGAGCCGGCGTGTTGGTCGGTTCATCAGTTGGCCTCCTTCTTGCGGTTTGAACCCTGAAAGGCGCGTGGGAGTATAGCGCAAAAAAGTTAATTCGCCGCCTGCAAGGCGGTTCCTTTTTTGCCCGGGGCCCTCCTGGCGGCCCTGGTCGGTTATAGCAACCCGGTAGGGTATTAGGATGGCCATGGCTATCTTCGTTATTGACCGGCCTTCTACCGCAAGGTATAATATTCACAAGCAACTCTACCCTGTAGGGGTAGTATAGAGCTTATCACCATGAACTAATTATTGTTTCTAGCCAGTTTCACAGGATCCTGCGCGAATGTTGGGTTAATTTTAACTGGGGGGCGAGGACTTAGAAGGTGACTATTGGGCGCGGTAAGTGAAGAGCTTCACTTGCCCTGGTTTCAAAGACGGCATTGGAGAGGGGAGGACCACCATTGTTCCAAAACCGTATCTCGCGCCGGACCTTTCTGAAGGCTGCGGCGGTGACGGGTGCGGGGCTATCCATCCTGGGTCCCGTCGCCTCGGGGCGCAAGCGCGCTCAGGGGAAAGCGGCTAAAGAGAATTACGAGTGGGTTCCCAACGTCTGCACCATGTGCGTCAACACTTGCGGCATCAAGGTCAAGGTCAAGAAGACCGGAAACGTGACCCGGGCGGTCAAGATTGAGGGCAACCCGTATCACCCGTATAACCGCGGCAAGATCTGTGCCCGCGGCCAGGCGGGGCTCCGCCGCATTTACGATCCCAACCGCATCACCCAGCCCCTGGTCCGGGTTGAGGGGTCCAAGCGGGGAGAATGGAACTTCAAGGCTGTTTCCTGGGACGAAGCTTACGGCTACATCATGAAAAAGATGCAGCAGGAAAAGATCCAGCCCTGGGAAATCGCCGCGTCGGGCGGGTGGATTTCCTGTGCCTTCTACCGGCCTTATCTCCTGGGTTTCGCCCTTTCCATGCAGATCCCGAACATCCTGGCCACCCCCATGCAGCACTGCGTGATGGCCGAGCACTTCGGGATCGACACCGTGACCGGGAACTTCAACGTCCACGACGAGATCGTGGCTGACTATGAGAACGCCAGGTTCATCCTGTCGGTGGGGTCCAACGCGGCCATCACCGCCATCGCCACCGGCCGGGCCGTACGGTTCGCCCAGGCTAAGAAGAAGGGAATGCGCCTGGTTGCCCTGGACCCACGGCTCTCGGAGCTGGCTGCCAAGGCTGACGAGTGGATCCCCATCAAGCCCGGCACCGATCTGGCCTTCCTGCTGGCCGTCATGCACGTGGTTCTCAAAGAGCGGTACTACGACGCCGACTTCGTCCGGGCCCACACCAACGCTCCTTTCCTGGCTTTCGAGGATGGCCGGGTAGTGCAGTTGGCCATGGAGGCTGACGGCAGCGGCAATCCCACCCGCTTCTACGTCTACGACGAGCTTTCCGCCTCAGTAAAGGCTGTGCGCGGTATTTCCAACACCAACCTGGTGGACGCGGACGGGCACCGCGTCAGCCCGGCCCTCGAGGTGCCGGCTGGCTTAAAGGTTAACGACAAGCCGGTAAAAACCGTCTTCCAGTATATGGAGAAGACTGCGGAAGGCTATACGCCCCAGTGGGCTTCTGCCATCACCGACGTGCCGGCCCAGACCATCGAGCGGGTCGCCACCGAGTTCGGCACCACCCGTCCCGCCATGATTGAGCCCGGCTGGCACGACCCCCGTTTCGGCGCCACTCAGGAGCTGCGGCGGGTCGCCACCATCTTGCAGTCCCTCATCGGTGGGATCGATACCGTCGGCGGCTGGCAGTTCCTCGGCGGCTACCACGAGATGATGTATGAGTTCCTGGACTTCTTTGATCCCAGGAACGCCGAGAAGAACAAGGGGAAGCCTTTTGCCCCCGTGCGGCTACCCGGGATCAAATCGCCCCAGATGATGCTGAACACCTTCTTCAATAATCCTGACGCCTGGCAGCACAAGCACCCGGGAATTAGCGAGGCCTGGAACCGGAACCGCTGGGCCAGCGGGCAGGACGGGGTGGCCTTCTCCCTGTTCACCGACGCCGGTTACAAGGATGCATCCGACGGCAAGCTCAT
>JAMDAP010000053.1 GCA_023484675.1 Bacillota bacterium | reverse complement strand
AGCTTGGCCTGCAGGTGGGCGGGCAGCTCGCCGACTTCGTCCAGGAATACCGTGCCGCCGGCGGCGAACTCGAACATCCCCTGCTTGCCGCCGCGCTTGGCGCCGGTGAAGCTACCCTCCTCGTAGCCAAAGAGCTCGCTCTCCAGAAGGGTCTCGGGCAGGGCGGCACAGTTGATGGGCACAAACGGGCCTTTGGCCCGGCCGCTCTCCGCGTGGATGGCCCGGGCAAAGATCTCCTTGCCCGTGCCGCTCTCGCCCTGCAGCAGCACGGTGGCGTCCACGCGGCTGGCGGCTTTGGCCAGGCGAGTTACGTCGGCCATCAGCCGGCTGGAGAAGGTGATGTCGGCAAAGCCCAGGGCGGGCGGCCGTGTCAGCGAGTGGACAAGCTCACGGGCCTCCTGCATCGATTTGAGCGCCAGCACCATGGCCCCGGAGCCGGCCAAAGCCCGCCCGGAGGCCACGTAGTGGAGCGGGCCGCGCGGTGTCTGCACCCGCACTTCCACGTTGTCAAAAGAGGAGGTTCCCTTTAGCAGGTGGTCGGTGCCCAGCACGTCGGCGGCCTGGCGACCGGCGGCGTCCCCTTCGCTGATGGACAGAATGCGCTCCGCCGCTGGGTTGAGACTCGCCACCAACCCGCCGGCCCGTACCACCAGCACCCCGTCGCTCACCGCCTGGAGCACCGCGGCGACCTCGCGCTGCCGCTCCTCCTGGGGGAGCAGGGCCACGGGGTCGATGGCCACGACATCCGGAAGAGCCAGCAGCTGCGCCCGCACCTGCCGGCGCAGAACGCCGTTAACGCGAAGGTAGGCCAGGCCGGGCAGGACCTCCATGGCCTCAATATCCAGGCCGGCGCCGGATACGACGGAAAGGATGTCGAGGGCCATTCCCACGCGGTTCTCGGTGGCGATGCGCCAGCGATTGGACACGGCAGCAGCCTCCTTCAGTACTCCCATCATACCAGGGCCAGTCGCAGGTGGGCACCGTATTGCGTATTATGTACTCACGTTACGGGAAAGAAGGGACACGTCTTGAGCCAACGCCGTGTGCAGGCGCAGGTTATCTCCGAGACTCCGTTCAAGGCTCCGAGTACACAGGTGAATCCGCTGGCTGTCATTGCCCTGATCAACGCCCTGGGGTCTTGCCCCATCGGCGGCCCGCTGGGGTTCCCGGCCACAGCCGGCTTCCCGGTATCGCCCTTCGTCGCCCTGCCCACGCCCATCTCGCCCTTCGGCTCCAGCTTCTTCTAGTCTGCGCCCGCGGCGCATGCGGCGCGACGCCCGCCAGGACGGGAGCACTGCTGCCTTCACCGGATGGCAGTGCTCCTTACTTGCAGGACGGCTGGCTAGAGCGCGCGGTTTTCCCCCGGTGCCATAGGGAGCAGCACGCTGGCCAGACGGGTAACGGCCTCCGCCGCCCCCGGGAACTCCCGAGGCTCGACCCCCGGAGCCCGCGGCCACAGCAGCACCGAGGACAGGCCGCGTCGTGCCAGCCAGGCGCGCAGCGGGCCGCGCTCGTCCGCGGTATGGGCCCGCATGGGGAGCACAAGGGGACACACCCCCTCCGGCAGCTCAGGCCAGAGAGGCTCCCCGTGTGGGCAGCCCTGTACCTGACGCAGCGCGTGGCCGTACGCCTGGCGCCGGCGTGTCATCAGGGCGGCCACGTCCAATTGCTCCAGGAGCCGTCGCGAGCCCGGTGACATCGCCCGAGCCGCTCGATCCCGATCGTAGTGCGCCTCCGCTGACCGCCAAAGGGACCGGGCCAGGTGTGTCGCCCGATCACCAACGCCGGCTGGGGACTGGGTTGAATCGAGACTGCGCTCCAACGACCAGGCCAGGGCGGACAAGCAGTGGGCGGGGCTGGCCCAGGTGGCGAGAGCCGGGGGCCTCATGCCCTCGCTCCCGCGCCCGCCCTCGTCTTGCGTCCGCAGGAACCCGCCATCGAAGGGCTCTCCGAACTTACGGTAGGAGGCCACCACGTAGTCGCCGATCGCGCCAGGCGCAATCCGCGGCGGGCTTCCCTCCGTCCGGCTCTCCCCCGTCGGAGAAGCTGGGGTGACGGGCCACTCCGTCCATACCGCGTGGGTCAGGTCCTCGATGAGGACCGGCCTGAGCCCAGCCAGAAACCGCAGCACCGGCTCCGGCTGGGGAAACCCAAAGTAGTGGATGAACAGCAACACCCGGGTCTGCTGACCCAGGCGGCGTGAGAGGTCCTCCAGATTGATACTCAGGTCGGGGCCGACGTCATAGTAACGCACCTGCAGGCCGTGCTGGTAAAAGGGACCCAGCAGCGTGTCGCAGAGGTAGGCGGGCAGCAAGGCCTCGCCGGAACTGGCGATCCGGGCGGCTGCCTCGGCCGCGCTGGAGCCGGCGGCAGCATTCCCCGCGCCCGCGCCCTCGACGCTGGCGCCAAAGCCCTCCATCTCCAGCGCCGCGCGGATGGCGGAACGCGCCCCATCGGTGTACCAGACGCGCACCGGTGGCTCAAGCGCCCGCCTTGGGCGCTTGACGTCCTTAAGGCCGTAGGGTCCGACCATGTTCAGCGCGGCCGCCTCCCATCCTACCATGCCGCCACTCACACCCGATACGTCGCCAGGTGGTCCAGCACCCGCTGCATGTCCGCCGGTGGCGGAGCCTCGAACTCCATCCAGGCCCCGGTCCGAGGGTGCGTAAAACCCAGCATCCGGGCGTGCAGGAGCTGGCCGGAAACGTCAAAGGCGGGGCGCTTTGGCCCATACGCGTCGTCGCAGGCAACGGGGAAACCGATGGAGGCCATGTGCACCCGAATCTGGTGCGTGCGTCCCGTCTCC
>JAMDAP010000216.1 GCA_023484675.1 Bacillota bacterium | reverse complement strand
CCCCACATCCAGGCCAAGCACCCTGACCGCCGTACTGTACTCCATGCTCTCCTCCTAGACCAACCAGGGGTTGCGACGCCGCCGGAAAACCCCGGCCAGGGCCGCCCCGGCGATAAAACCGCCCACGTGAGCCCACCAGGCTACCGTCTGGGCCGGGCCGGCAAAGAGCCCGCTGACCAGCTGCAGCAGGAACCAGAACAGCAACAACAGCAGGGCCGGGACCTCAATGGCGGTGAGGAAGATGCCAATGGGCACCAGGGTCAGCACCCTGGCCCGGGGGAAGCTGATGAAATACGCCCCCAACACGCCGGCGATGGCGCCGCTGGCGCCGATGGTGGGCACCTCCGACAACGGGTTAAAGTAGATGTGGGCCAGGTTCGCCAGAAGCCCGACGAGCAGGTAAAACGTCAGGAACCGCCCGTGTCCCATGCGGTCTTCCACATTGTCGCCAAACACCCAGAGGTAGATCATGTTCCCCAGCAGGTGCAGCCAGCCGCCGTGCAGGAACATGGCGGTGACCAGAGGCAGGAAAAGGCCGGCCGGACCGGCCGGGAAGCCGGGCAGTGAATAGCGGGCGGGAACCACGCCGTAGATGACCGAGAGAACGGCCTGCTCTTTGGGGCGAAGCCCCAGCTCGTAGAGGAACACCAGCACGTTGGCAGCGATGAGAAGCCAGGTGACCCAAGGCGTGGTGCGGGAACGCGTGCTGTCGCGCAGCGGGATCAAACAGGGGCCCCCTTTCAGCCTGCAGCCAGAGACTGCCCGCGGCGAAGCGCCGGCATAGGGAAGCCGCTCGCTGCCATCAGGCTCTGCAGTTCGCCGGTATCCCCCGTCACTCGCCGAAGCGCAGCAACTGGTCCACCGGAGCGTGGTCGTCGGTGAGCACCGGCACGTCGTCAGTAACGATGGGGCCAAGGTAGAGGCTCCGGGCATAGCTGCCCAGGTCCGGCACGCCGGCGGCGGCCGCCGCCTCATCGGCCCGCTTGGCCAGAAGCTCAGGGCTCAGGCGGCGGTTCTCGGTGGCCAGCAGCATGATATTGCGCAATCGGTCGGGGTCGTTCCTCCAGTACACCGGAAAGCTATAGAGGGTGGGGAAGACCTGGCTGAAGGTCTTGTGAAAAGACCGGTACAGGGCACTCTTGGGCCCCTCGTAGGCGCCGATGATATTGGCCGCCACCACGCCCCCCGGCGCCAGCCGGCTCTTCACCAGCTCCAGGAACTCCTGCGTCGTCAGGTGGAAGGGGATGGAGTCGGCATAGTAGGCGTCAAGGCAGATGAGGTCATACTTCTGCGTCGTGCTCTCCAAGAACTGCCGGCCGTCCTCCACGGTGACGGTGAGGCGGGGGTCGTCGGGCAGGGCGAAGTACCTGCGGGCCACCCGCACCACCTCCGGGTCCAGCTCGGCCACGTCGATCCGGACATCGGGATCGCTCTTCCAGAAGTGCTTGGGGGCCGACCCGCCCCCGAGGCCGATGAACAGCACCCGCCTGGGCTTGGGCCCCAGGGCGTCGGCCAGGGAAAAAAAGTCGGTGTAGGGAAACCGGGTGCGGAAGGGGTCGTCCAAGTACATGCCGCTCTGCCAGGAGTTGTCAAACCGCAGGTAGCGGCTGCCCCCTCCCTCCACCACCCGGATGTGGTGGTAAAGGCTGTCCACCTCGGCCAGAGTGGTCAGGGTTACCTTGACCCCGCCAATGGTCTCTTGCGTCTGTGCCCTGCCGCCGGCGATTCCCCTTGTCCCAGCGGCCAGCCCGGGCAGTCCCGCCGGGCGAGTTCGTCCACCCGCCAGCGTCCCCGGCCCGGCGGCAATGACCGTGGCCAAGGCCAGACCCGCCGCCAGAGCCGCCGGCCGCCAGCGGCGGCCGACCAGGGAATAGGCGCCGGCCAGAAGCAGCAAGGTGAGCCCGAGGACCAGCAGCAGGGTGCGGCCGCCCATGGCCGGGATCAGCCAAAAGGCGGTAAGCAGAGTGCCGGCGATGCTGCCGGCCGTGGACAGGGCGTAGAGGCCGCCGGCGTCCTGCCCCAGACGCTCCACTCCCTTCGCCCGCAGGCGGATGGCCAGGGGCGAGACCATGCCCACCAGCACGCCGGGGCCCAGGAACAGCACCAGGGACGCCAGAAGGGGCGACAGCCGCGGCCCCGCTTGCCAGGCGGAGAGGGATCGCAGCACCGGCTCCGTCAGCCAGGGCAGAATGGCCACCCAGGCCCCGGCAGCCAGGACCACACGTCCCAGCGTGGCCGGCCGTGGCCAGCGATCGGCGGCCAGGCCCCCCAGGAGGTAGCCGAGGCTCAGGGCCGTCAGGAACACGCCGATGAGGCTGCCCCAGACGTAGAGGGAATTGCCGAAGTACGGCGCCAGCAGGCGGCTCCCCAGCATCTCCAGGGCCATGAGCACGGCGCCGCTGCCCAAGACCAGCAGGTTCAGCACGGATGGTCCCTCCTTTTGAAACGAAAGTCCCACGCCGGACAGCGTGGGGCTTGGGCCGGTCCGCTGGATCAGCCGGCGGCTCTCGGCCGCAAAGGACGACGAGTCGCAAAGGACGACGGATCAGACCTTCTCGAGGTAAGTCTTGACCAGTTCCTCCAGCAGTTCGTCCCTCTCCAGTTTGCGGATCAGGCTGCGGGCGTCCTTGTGGCTGGTGATGTACGTCGGATCCCCGGACAGCAAGTAGCCGGAGATCTGCGTGATGGGGTTGTACCCTTTCTCCTTGAGGGCCTGGTACACGCGCTCCAGTACGTCACGCGCGTCCAGAACCTCCTTGGACCTGAGCTTGAAGATCATGGTCTTGTCCGGATAATCGGGCATCGAT
>JAMDAP010000150.1 GCA_023484675.1 Bacillota bacterium | reverse complement strand
GACCGGCGAAGCCTGTCGCCGTTGCCAGCGCGACTAGGACGGAGCTAAGACACGCCAGAGTTCATCGTCGCTGCTTGGAACAATGCTTTCACGCCGGCCTCCTCTTACCATATAGAAGCCGTCGTCGATCAATCGACCGATTACGGTTGCTTCAACTCCCGTTTGGCGAAGGGACGCTGCCACAACGTCGCCCTGCGGCGCTGCAACGAGCAGGGCTCCACTCGAAATGAGGCGCAACGGGTCGAGGCCGAGAACGTCGCAGATCATCTTCGTTTCGGGGCGAATGGGCACTTGTCCCGCCCGGATTTCGACGCCCAGACCAGAGGCGACGGCCAGTTCGCAAGCGGCACCAAGGATACCGCCCTCGGTCGCGTCGTGCATCGCCGTGGCGCCAAGCTTGACTGCGGCAGCGGCGTCGGCAACAACGCTCAGTTCGTTGACGAAGTGGCGCCCCCGCTCCAGCACGTCAGGCGGAACACGCCCGGCCAGCTTGTCGGCGGCATCAGCGGCCAGAATTGACGTGCCTTCCAGACCGGCTGCCTTGGTCAGAATCAGATCATTGCCGATCTGCGCACCGCCGGTGCGAAGCCAGCGCCCCTTGGCGGCGCGCCCGATGGCGGTGGCGGAGATAACGAGGCGCGTCACAGCCGGGGTCACTTCGGTGTGGCCGCCGACAATGGCGACACCCAGCGCCGCCGCCCCTTCGTGGGCTTCGGCCATAACCCGCTGCACCACCCCGGCGCCCGCACCGACGGGCAGCAGCAGGGTCAAGAGCAAACCTACCGGCTCGGCGCCGGCAGCAGCCAGGTCGTTGCAGGCCACGTGCACGGCATACCAGCCGGCGCGCTCCACTGCCCCGGTGATGGGGTCGGTGGAGGCGACGCAGGCCCAGTCGCCGAAGTCTAACACAGCAGCATCTTCGCCGGTTGCCGCAGGAACCAGCACGTCGGTTCGAACAGCGCCGGTGTACGGGAACACCGTGGCCCTGAGCAGATCCGGGGAGAGCTTGCCGGCATGCAGTCCTTCCCCGGCGCGCGGCTGCGGGGGCGTGATGTCAACCTTGTCGGCCTTTCCGCTCAACGGACCCGCCCTCCCGCCCGGGCCACAAGCCGGGCCACCGTAAGCGCCACCGCGCCGCCCAGGGTGACCTGCAAGAGGTCGCCGGGAAATTCCACCAAGACCGCGGCCTTGCCGTACAGTAGCCATGCTGCCAAGGAGTAGCCGGCCACCATAATCGTTGCGGCAGGAACGAGGGCCTGCCATGTCTTGCTTGGCTCGGGGCCGCCGTGGGTCAGGCGTCCGGCGACGTAGCCCTCAAGGGATTTGATCACAAGGGTGATCGGGGCCCAAATGGGATAACCCGAAAGCAGGTCGGCCAAAGCGGAGCCGACGCCGCCTGCAAGAGAGGCCACACGGGGCCCCCAGAGCAGAGCGGCGGTATAGATGGCTGCCTCCCCCAGGTTGAAGTAGAGGCGATGGGTGGGCACGGGAACACGGACCAGGGTGGCCGCCAACACCACGGCGGCAGCGACCCCGGCGAGGGCAAGGGTCTTGGCCGCAGACTGCTGAGGCAAGAAGAGGCACCTCCGAAAAAACAAGCAGAGTCCGGCTGTACGCCGGCTTGCCGAAGGGGTGGGTGTGACGGGTAGACTGAGGACAAAGGGCCCAACTTGGAGGTTGGCGGCGCGTCCAGTATATCACGGCCAGAGGTCTCGGAGGAGATTGCGCACGGCTGGCTGGGGCTGGGTCAGGGAGGGTAATGGCTGCTGAGCCACTCGGTGAAGACGTCGCGCACCAGGTCGGGCCAGAGCCGGTCCAGCACCCGGACGCGCCCCGGGAGTTCATAGGCCACCTGGGGGATAGCCAGGAGGGTGCAGGCTCCGGCACGGTACCATCGGCTCGGATCCAAGGCCTCTCCACCCACCCGGGCGCTGCGCACGCGCCCACCTGCCGGCGCCTCCGCGTCGACGTCCCAGGTCAGGCCGGCGGCAAAGACGCGGCCGAGCACTACGCCGTCGCCACGCAGGCCGACGCCCCAGACTTCCTTGGAAGCGTACCGGGAGTCCTCCGACTCCTCCAGCAGGCGCAGCAGGTCCCGGCCCAGGATCTCCAACAGGCCGGGGTTCACCAGGCTGGGGAAGCTGTCGAGAATGTCTTGGCGCGTCACCGGCCCGGCAACCAGGCCTCCAATCATCGCGCCTCCATTCACCAAACCGATGTCGGCCTGCCAGCGTTGGCGCAGCGACTCCGCCACCAGTTCCGCCAGAGGGGAGCGGCCCGTCATTTCGTGGGGTAGCGGAGCGGAGAGCCGGGCGATGACCTCTGCCAGCCGCACCTCGGCCTCCCGCCGCCCCTCCTCCAGCACCTCCTGGCTGGCCGAATCGCCGGGGGTACCTGGATCAACGGGCAGAAGTCGCTCCAGGACCTCCGCCACCCGCCAGCGGCCGTTGTTGACAGGTTCGAGTTCGAGGCCCAAGCGGGTCTCACCCAGAAAGCGGCCGTGGGAGCCGGCTTGCACGATCGGCACCCCTGCCACCACCTCAGGCGGTTCAAGGGCGTGGTGGCTATGGCCGCCCACGATCACATCCAGACCCAGGCCGGAGGCGGCGAGTGCGCGGTCGTTATCCAAACCCAGATGGGACAGAGCGACCACCACCTGGCAGCCCTGGGCACGAAGGCGGACCACCGCCTTTCTCACAGCCTCGTGTGTGTCGCGCCAGCCGATGCCGAGGTAGGGAAAAATGCGCTCGAACAGCACTGTCACGCCGACAATGCCCACCTTGAGCCAGCTGAACTGCACGGTGGCGAAGGGCGGCAGCCCGGGCAGTGGCTCGGACTCCTGGGGCTGGCTAAGGTTCGCCGCCAGCCACGGCACCCGGGATAGCGAAGCCAGGCTGGTGAGTCCGGCCAAGGGCTGTCGGATGGTCTCGTTGTTGCCGGGGGTGAAGGCGTGGTAGCCGAGGTTCTCCATAAGGCGCACGTTGACGCGACCGCCGGTGGCATAGGTGACGGTGTTGCTGAAGTCCAGGTGGTCGCCGGCATCCAGGAGCAGGACGGACTCGCCGGCCAGTTCCAGTTCCCGGCGGCGCTCCCGCACCAGGCGGGCGAGTGCCGGCCAGGTCTCAAAGCGGCTGTGCAAGTCGTTGGTGTGCAGAATAGTCAGGGCTTGCTTTGCCACACTTCCACCTCAATTCCAGGCAGGGAACGGCCATACAAGGGAGAATGCTTTTGGCAGGGCACAATGAAAACCAGGGGGGGGATCAAGCTGGAAGGGTTCCGGGTTACGATAGACATTCCCGTCATCTTTCGCGATCTTGACGCCTTTGGCCACGTCAACAACGCCGTGTACCTTACCTACTTGGAGAACGCCCGGGTGGCCTATTTGGAGCGGATTGCGGGCGGCGGGCTTGAGTCGCTCCGGTTAATCATCGCCGAGATCACCATGACCTACCGCTCTCCGGCACACTTCGGCGAGAGCCTGCGGGTGGGTATTCGAGTTTCCGAGGTTGGCAACAGCAGTTTCATCATGCAGTATCGGATCGAGGATCAGAAGACCGGACGGCTGGTGGCGGAAGCGCGCAGCACGCAGGTGGCCTTCGATTATGAGGCAGGACGGCCCATGCCGGTGCCGGCGGAATGGCGACACGCCATGGAGAAAATCGAAGGACTCGCGCCCGGTGCCTTTTCCCATTAACCTGGGGCGGCGGGAGGGTCCTTCCGCCTGCGGCGCCTCCCAAGCAGCTATTTCGCGCGTTCTCCCGCCGGTACCTCCCGGCGGCACATCTTGGCCCGTTCTCTGTCGCGTGGTTGTTACGGTTTGGTTACAGTCCTCTGCGGTTCAGGACATGCGTGGTCCTTGTAAAATGCCGAAGAGGACCATTCCTCTCGTCAGGAGGCGCTTTCCGTGGCTACAGCACCGGTTGGACTTCGGCTGATCATCCGAGTCGAACTGAAAAACGAGGTGGGCATGATCGGTCGGATCACCTCGGCCATCGGAACGGCAGGAGGAGACATCGGCGCCATAGACATCATCCAGAGCCGGCGTCAGATGGAGATCCGCGATTTCACGGTCCGCGTGCAGGACGAGGAGCACCAAAAAGGCGTGGTGGATGCCATCAGCGCCGTGCCCGGGGTCAAGATCATCGCTACATCCGACCGCATCTTCCTGGCCCACCTGGGTGGAAAGGTGGAGGTGCAGGCCAAAATGCCGGTGAAGAACCGGGATGACCTTTCCATTGTCTATACGCCCGGCGTGGCGCAGGTCTGCCGGGCTATCGCCGACGACCCGGCAAAGGCGTTCTCACTCACCATCAAGCACAACACGGTCGCTATTGTCACGGACGGCACCGCTATCCTGGGGCTCGGCGACCTGGGACCGCTGGCAGCGCTCCCGGTCATGGAAGGCAAGGCCATGCTCTTCAAGCAATTCGGAGGCGTGGATGCCTTCCCCATCTGCCTGGACACCAAGGACCCGGACGAGATCGTCGAAACGGTCAAGCGCATCGCGCCGGTCTTTGGCGGGATCAACCTGGAAGATATCTCCGCACCGCGCTGCTTTGAGATCGAAGAGCGCCTGGCGCGGGAGCTTGACATACCGGTGATGCATGACGACCAGCACGGCACTGCCGCGGTGGTCCTGGCCGGCATAATGAACGCAGTGAAGATCGTGGGCAAGCGCCTGGCCGACCTGACCGTTGTAGTCTGCGGCATCGGTGCCGCCGGGATGGCCTCCTCCAAGATCCTGATGGCCGCCGGCGTCAAGAACATCATCGGCGTGGACCGCCACGGCGCCCTGGTGGCAGGTGAGGCCTACACCAACCCGGCCTGGCAGTGGTACGCCGAGCACACCAACCCGGAGAAGCGACGCGGCTCTCTTTCCGACGTCATCGCTGGAGCAGATGTGTTCATTGGCGTTTCCGGCCCTGGCGCCCTCAAGGTCGACGACGTCAAGAAGATGGCCCACGACCCCATTGTCTTCGCCATGGCCAACCCGAGCCCGGAGATCGACCCGGAGGAGGCAGCGCCCTACGTGCGGGTGATGGCCACCGGTCGGTCGGACTTCCCCAACCAGGTCAACAACCTGTTGGCCTTCCCCGGCATCTTCCGCGGCGCCCTGGAGTGCCGGGCCCGCGCCATCAACGATCAGATGAAGATCGCCGCGTCCAAGGCCATCGCCTCCGTGGTGGGGGCGGAGCTGCACGAGGACTATATCATCCCCAGCGTGTTCAACCGTCAAGTGACCGAGGTGGTGACCCAGGCGGTCATGGAGGCTGCCTACTCCACCGGCGTGGCCCGCAAGGAACGGGCCCCAGCGCCACCGTCCAAGGCGGCCCTGCCCAAGGAACCCTGGGAAGAGAACTGGTACAGGAACCTGGATTAGGCTTCTCGTCCGGACTTCAGCCGGTTGTGCCGAGCGCCGCTCCTGACTGCAGGAGCGGACGGGACACAGGTGTAGGGAGAACGAGCGGGGAAATCTAAGGCAGGAGGCGATGCGCGTGGCTGTTTCCGTTGATGTGCAGTACATGGTGGACTTCCTGCTCCGGTTGCTGGCTGTACGCAGCCCCACCGGCTATACCGCAGCGGCCGTCGACCTGGTCGAACACGAGCTCACGTCGTTGGGCTACCACCCCCAGCGCACGATCAAAGGGGCTCTTCTCCTCACCCTGCCCGGCAAGGGCCCGGGCGGGGCCCGCGCCCTAACTGCCCACGTGGATACCCTGGGCGCCATGGTACGTGAGGTCAAGGACAATGGCCGGCTGAAGATCACGGCGGTAGGCGGCCTGGAAGCCCACGCCGTGGAGGGTGAGTACTGCGAGGTCCGCACTCTGGATGGCAAGGCTTTTACCGGCACCTGCGTGCCCACCAAGGCTTCGATTCACGTCTTCGGCGATGACTACCGCAAGCTGGAGCGTACGCTGGAGAACATGGAGATCCGCCTGGACGAGCGCGTGGAAAACCGGGAGCAGACGGAGGCCCTGGGTATCCGCCCCGGCGACTTCATTCTCTTTGATCCCCGCCCCGCCTATGCCGGCGGCTTCGTCAAGTCCCGTTACCTGGACGACAAGGCCGCGGTGGCCTGCCTCCTTGGCGCCCTCAAGGCGATGAGGTCGGGCGGGCTGCAGCCCATCGTGACCAGCCACCTCTTTATCAGCGTCTATGAGGAGGTGGGCCACGGCAACCCCGCTGGTCTGCCCCAGGACATTGAGGAGCTGGTGGCCGTGGATATGGCCGCGGTCGGCAAGGGACAGTCGTCGGACGAGTACTCGGTGACCATCTGCGCCAAGGACTCGTCCGGTCCCTACGACCTCGGTCTGCGGGAGCGCCTGGCAAAGCTGGCGAAGGCGCAGAAACTGCGGTATTGCATCGACATCTACCCCTACTACGGCTCGGACGCCAGCGCTGCCATGCGAGCCGGGTGGAACATCCGCCACGGCCTCATTGGCCCCGGGGTGGACGCTTCCCACACCCATGAACGCACGCACCAGGACGCGCTGGAAAACACGACCCGCCTCGCCGTGGCTTACCTGACGACCTAGCCGGGCAACGTGCCTGCATCTAAGAAGCAAGGGAGCCAGCCCTGAAGGGGCGGCTCCCTTTGTGTTACTGTCCTACCACTCCACCATCCTCGAACCGGGCGGTTTAAGTCCAGCCCAGTGTACCTAGAACGATCGTACCCAGTAGCGCCGCTCCAGCGACCGCGCCGCCACAGACAGGATGTAGTTGACAGCAAAATAGAAGACGGCGATGGCGAAGAACAGCGCCAGCACAGCGTCGGCGTGGGCCCCCATGATGATCTTGGCCCGGCCCGTCAACTCATCGACACCGATCATCCAGACGTAGGCGGTGTCCTTGACCACGGTGATGAACTGGCTGACGATGGGCGGAATCATCCGCCGCAGGGCCTGCGGCAACACCACGTGCCACAGGATCTGAGTGTAGCCGAAGCCCTGAGAACGCGCCGCCTCCCACTGACCCCGGTCAATGGAGCTGAGGCCGCCGCGCACCACCTCGGCCAGCACGGCGGAGGTGTACAGCGACATCCCCGCGATGCCCGACGACCAGGCCGTCAGCCGCAAAGCAAAGTGTGCGGCCAGAATCAGCAGCAGCATGGGGGAGTTGCGCATCGCCTCCACATAGGCCGTGGCGGCAGGGGCCAGCACGGGCACCCGGGCGTAGCGGATGACACCCAGCAGCACGCCCAGGAGGAAACTGATCAGGATGACCAGCAGCGACAACTCCAGGGTGACGCCCAGCCCCCGCAGGAGAAAGCGCAGGTTTTCCCACTGAACCACGACCGTCATGCCCTCGGCGAACAGATGGAAGAACCGCTCCATCACGCCACCCCCTGCTGCCCATGCCCGAGGTGCGCCTCAAGCCGGATCGTGAGCCAGGCCAGGGGCAGCGTGAGCATCAAGTACAACACCCCGGCCACCAGGTAGGCGGGGCCGTAGTGCAGGGTGTCGGAGGACCAGGAATCGGTGTAGTACATCAGGTCGCCGCCGGCAATCATGGCCAGCACGGCGGAGTTCTTGATCAGGGCCAGAGCCTGGTTGGTGAGCGGCGGCAGCACCACCTGGGCTGCCTGGGGCAGCACGATGTAGCGCATGCCCCCCATGTAGGTGAAGCCCTGGGCGTAAGCAGCCTCCAGCTGCCCCCGGTGCACGGAGTTGATGCCCGCCCGTACCACCTCGGCGATGTAGGCGCCGTGGTAGATGCCGAGGCCCAGCACGCCCACCCACAGCACCGGCAGCACCAGGCCGAAGTAGGGCAGGCCAAAGTAGAGGAACAGCACCTGCACCACCAGGGGCGTGTTTTGGATGAACTCGACGTAGGCGCGGTTCAGCCAGCGGGGAAGGCGCCAGGGCGCCACGGCGAATACGCCGAAGATCACGCCGAGCACGAGCGCCAGGCCCAAGGCCAGGGCCGAGGCCAGAAGAGTCTGGCCCAGGCCCTGAACAAAGATGGACCTGTTGGCAAAAAGAGCCTGCCATCGCCACCAGGCGAGCTGGTTCAACTACTTGATGCCCCACTTCTGCTTCAGCTTGTCGAGCTCCCCGCTGCTCTTGAGCTCGGACACCACGTCGTTGACCACCTTGGCCAGATCATCCTTGCTCTTGGCGGAAGCGATGCCGTAGTCCTCCTGGCTGTAACGCTCCGACAGGAGCTCGGTGGTATTGTCCAAGTACCCGAGCAAGATGGCGCCGTCCACGGAGAAGGCGTCGACACGGCCGGCGTCCAAGGCGGCCTTGATCTCGGGGTAGCTGTCAAACTCCAGGAACTCCGGATTGGCGCCGATGGCCTTGGCCTTCTCGCCCAGGCGTGCCTTGGTGGTCGCCGACTTGGCCACGCCGATCTTCTTCTTGTCCAGATCCTTGAGGCCGGCGATGCCCGAACTCTTCTTGACCAGGATGCCGATGCCGTCGGTGAAGTAGGGATCGCTGAAGTTCAGGGACTGCTTGCGCTCCGGGGTGATGGTGAAGGTAGCCGCCACAATGTCCAGTTCGCCGTTATCCAGCAGAGCGGCGCGGGTCTTGGCGGTGACGCCGGTCAGCTCGATCTTGTTCGGGTCACCCAGGATCTTCTTGGCCACGGCGCGCGCCAGATCCACCTCAAAACCGTCGATCTTGCCCGTGGCGGGATCCTTGTACCCGAACTTTGGCACGTCGATCTTGACCCCTACCTTGAGGACGCCGCGCTTCTTGATGGCGTTGACGTTGTTGCCGCCGCCGCTGGAACCGGAACAGGCTGTAAGGCCGAGCGCAAAGCTCAAGACTACTGCGGCCGCCAGGACTGCCCGCACGCCTCTCTTCATTCGGATACCCCCTCTACAGATGTTGGCCGACCCCCGCTCAGCGCAGGATCCGACTCAGGAACAGCTTCGTGCGTTCGTGATCCGGGTTGCTGAAGAAGTGCTCCGGCGGGCCTTCCTCCAGGATCACACCCTCGTCCATGAAAAGGACCCGGTCGGCCACCTGCCGGGCAAAGCCCATCTCGTGGGTGACCACCACCATCGTCATGCCCTCCCTGGCAACGGCCACCATGACGTCCAGGACTTCCTGGATCATCTCCGGGTCGAGAGCAGAAGTCGGCTCGTCAAAGAGGATCAGCTTGGGCCGCATGTTGAGGGCGCGGGCAATGGCCACCCTCTGCTGCTGCCCACCGGACAGCTGCGACGGATAGGCCTGCGCCCTGTGGGCCAGACCCACGCGCTCCAACAGCTGGCGAGCCGACTCCTCTGCCGACTGGCGCGGCACCCCTTTGACCACCATCGGCGCCAGGGTCAGGTTCTCCAGCACCGTCTTGTGCGGGTACAGGTTGAAGTGCTGAAAGACCATGCCGATGTCCTGACGCACCCGGGCCAGGTCGGCGCCGACCTGGGTCACATCCCGGCCCGCCACCACCACCTGCCCGCTTGTAGGCCGCTCCAGCCCGTTGATGCAACGGATCAACGTGCTCTTGCCGGACCCGCTCGGCCCGATGACCACCAACCGTTCGCCAGAGCCCACCCGTAGGTCGATGTCCTTGAGCACATGGTTGTGCCCGAAGAACTTATTGACTCGGCTAAAATGTACCATGGCTGAGTCTGAGAGCGGTTCGGCAGCGAGGGCGCTCATCCGTTCAACCACCCCCTACGGCGATAATTTGTCAAGATAATTCGCCACAGAACTGCCTTTTGCCTTCTACCCCGTTAGCCTTTTTCTATGATGAAGTATTGACAGTGTTTCCAGCACTTTTGGCATGTCGTGAGCCAGGCGCCACGCGCATCCTGGCAATCCGGCCAATTTCTCCAGGGGCAGGATTGCCTGCGCCAGGCCGCGAATTCTGCAAGATGCTCAGTGTTATGTCGCCACGGAGGTGACCTCATGGCCGCATCCATCCCCGGGCCCGCGCTGCCGGGCCTCAGCCCCCAACCGGCAACGGGGCGCCCGCGCCCGCCGACCGGGGGCTTGCCGAGTCCAGGACGATGCGCCCGGGCGCCCCCAGGGCGCCGATAATTGCAGTTGCCTGCCGCGCCCGCTGGTGGATGGCGGCGTGGACGTCGTAGGCGCAGGAGGCGCATCGGTTGTCAAGGAGCCGCAACCCCCGGGGGACCGGGGGGATGGCCCCGGAGGTGGCGGCGCCTGTTCCCTCCGGCCCGCTGGCTGCCAGGACGGCCAAGTCTTCCGCGCTGAGCGCCGCCAGGCAGGGAACCTGAACGGCATCAGGGGCCGTTGCCCGAGGGCAGGCGAGCGAGACCGCAGTCTTGTCGTGCACCTTGGTCAACAGGTGCACCAGATCCACCTCTGGCAGGGCGAAGACTCCCGTAGGGCAGGCAGCCTGGCAGACGCCGCAGCGGTTGCAGGCATCATCGTCGATCGCCGGCCCGCCATTGCCCAGGGTGATGGCGCCTGCTGGGCAGGCAGCGGCGCAGCGGCCGCAGCCGGCGTCCTTGTGCCGCTGGTTCAGGCAAAGGCCCGCCTCCACGGTCACCTCTTTCGGTTCCAGCAGAGACGCCAACAGGGCTAGAGCACCCATCGTTCCTTCACCTCCAGTGATCACTCAGATCTTCTCAATTTCCACCCGGGTGTCGTACTGGGACGAGCCACCCACCACCTCGTCCAGCAGGCCGGCGTTGCGCAAAGCCTCATCCAGTCGCTGAACCGTGTTGACGTTGAAGCCGGTGCTGCGGGTTCCCGCCAGGCCGGCCTCCTCGTGCAGCGGCGGCGCCAGGTTGTAGGAGGTATGACCGTAGTCCTTGGCGGGCTTGATCACCCTGCCGTCGATCTCCACCGGGCTGGAGCCGTAGGCGGTGTGGCCAAAACTGAAGCCTGCCCCCACCACGCCGGGGCGAATGGCGCCGGTGACCATCACCTCCGCCTTGGCTTCAAAGCCATCCGCCGTCCTGACTCGCGCCAGGTCGCCGCTCTTCAGGCCGCGGGGGCCGGCGTCCCTGGGGTTGATCCAGAGGAGGTTGGAGGGCCGGATCTCGCGCAGCCAGGCGTCGCTGATGTTGCGGTGGGTGCCGAGGTTTCTGGATTTCCAGTTGATCATCTGCAGCGGCAGTTCGTCCGCCACCGGCTTGCCGTTGTAAAACTTGATCGGCTCAAACCGGGGCAATCCGTCCAGGAACTTGCCGTCGTAGGAGTTCTTGGTGTGGGCCACGACCTCGTCGTAGAAGTTACACTGACCGCCGAACCGGTACTTGATCCACTCGCCCTCGTACTCCTTGCCCGGAGGCTCAAAACGACCGCCCCGGTTAAGCACGTAGACCACCTTGGCCCACTCCTCCGGTTTGACTGCGGCCTGCCAGGCCTTCGGGTCAAACGCCCTGGCCAGGGCCTTGCGCCGCGCCTCTTCGAAGATACGAAGCTCCTCCGGCGAGGCGTCGGGGACCGGCGTGCCGTCGAAGGCCACGTTGGCCACGACCTTGAGGTAATAGTCGCTGGCCCGGTCCAGGCTGGCGCCGCCGGGGAAGGCGTTCTTGCCGGCTCCGGACAGGCCCATGGCCTTGACCATGTCGATCCAGACGTCTTCCGTCGGCCGGGGCCCTTTCAGAACCCGGGTAACCGGCTGCATGATGGTGCTGACCCTTAGGGGCTGGTTGGGATAGATCACCTGCAGCCCGAAGCGCTCCAGGTAGGTTTGGTCCGGCAGGATGTAATCGGCGTACTGGGAAGAGTCACCAATGGCCACGTCAAAGGCCACCAGCATGGGCACTGCCTTGGTGTCCTGCATGATCTTCGCCTGAACCTCGCCGTTGGGCGCCGAGACCACAGGGCTCACGCGGCTCAGGAACAAGGCTCCGATGGAGTAGGGGTAGGCGTCGGCGGCGCTGGGCAGCACCTCGTGGGAGAGGTTACCGCCCACCACGTTCCACGGCCGTTTGGCCGGGTAGCCGTCCCGCTGGAACAGACTGGACTTCTCGTAGACCGCCTTCTCCCGTGTGATGGGAACGCCCCAGGGCTTGTGCCCGCCGGGCGCCTTGGTCAGGTCGTACCTCCCTGTCAGTTCGGCGAAGCGCGCTCCGGCTGAAAGCTCGCCGCCCTTCCAATCGTGGTTGCCGATCAGGAAGTTGAGGGCGTTGATCGCCCGCAGGGCGTAAAAGCCGTTGGCGTGCATGGCTGCGCCGCGATAGCTCATGACCACGGCGCGCTTGCCGTGGCTGGTGAAGTCCCGGGCGATCTGCTCGATGGTCCTCACGTCCACTCCGCAGAGATCGGCGTACTCCTGGAGGCTTTTCTCCATCACCCGTTCTTTGTACAGGGTGAACGCCGACTTGACCTTCATACCGTTGAGCGTGGCGTCCACTTCGAGGTCGCCCTTGCCGGCCTGGTCGTGGGGCACGGGCCGCCCGTTCTCCAGAAGCGCGTACTGCTTGTCGGTGCCGATCCCCAGGTCCTTGGCCCGTAGCTTGGGGCGCTTGGGGTCCGACAGGTTGACCAGGTGGGCGGCGTCGGACCAGGTGGGTTCGCCACCCGCCTTGGCTGCCT
Source organism: Bacillota bacterium (assembly GCA_023484675.1). The sequence goes on along the minus strand of JAMDAP010000150.1, from coordinate 2,420 downwards.
TGGGGCCGGGATTGGTCAGGTAACGCTCGTCGTACCGCTTGTTTTCCACGATCCAGCGACCAATGGCCAGGGCGAGGGCGGCGTCGAAGCCGGGCTTGACCGGCACCCAGAGGTGGGCTTTCTCCGCCGTTTTGCTCAGGCGGGGATCGATGACCACCATCTTCATGCCGCGCTGCAGGGCGTTGGTGAGCACGGGCGCCAGCCAGGTGGGCCCCTTGTTGGCCACCACGGGGTTGGTGCCCCAGACGATAAGGTAGTCGGTGTGGGTCAGGTCGGCGTACATGCGCTTCTTCTGCTTGCCCTCGTGGGATCGCACGTTGGCCACCACTCCGTTGACGCCGCAGATGCCGCCGTGGTTAAAGTGGTTGACGCTGCCGAAGCTTTGGTGGATGATGCGGTCGGTAAAGTCGGACCTGTCGCCGTCAATGGCCACCAACTGGTTCGACTTGGGTCCCAGATCGGGGTGGCGGGTGTCGATCAGCACGTCGTTGTACTTGGCGTCGAACTCCTCCTGACTCATCTCCTTGGCCTTGACCTTGTCCCAATCGGCCATGACCGGCTCCTGCGGCGCGTAGGCCCAGAACTGGCGAAGGCCCGGCGTGCCCAGGTCCCCGGCGCCCTCCACAATCTCCCGGATGGCCTGCTCCCAGGAGATGCTCTGCCACTTGCCGCTGCCTCGCGGGCCGACGCGTTTCAAGGGAGCCTGGATGCGATAGGTGTCAAAGGCGGTCTGGATGCCCGCCTGCCCCTTCAGGCAGGTCCGGCCGCCGCGGAAGCCCCGGCCGTCCACGGCGACCGAACCGTGGCCCTTAGCGCCTGCGGCCGCCGGCGTGTCGTAGGGGATCTGGCCGAACGGTTGGGTGTTGAGAGGGCTGTAAGGGTTGCCGGCGATCTTGCGCACGATGGAGGTGGCGCCGGTGCGCCCCGGCTTGGCGATCACCGTCTTGATGCTGCAGAAGGTGTTACATTGCTCGCACACAGAGTAGATCACGTCGGTAGCGTCATAGTCCTCGTTGACGTTGCCGACGCCGTGAGGGGTGTCGGTGAACCAACTGGCGAAGGGGCTGCGGTCGTGTTCGGACAGCACCGGCAGAGTCGCGGCGGCGGCGCCCAACGCGGCCGCCCCCTGAATGAAACTGCGGCGGCTGACCTTGCCCTGCTTGTTCTCCTCCTGCTTGATCTCCTCCTGCGTGTTCTCCTCTGCCGCCGGCACGGCGGGCTCATGCTTGTCGCTCATGCCTGTGCACCTCCAACTTCTTCAGGTGGATCCAGCGGGAGCAATTCGTAGCCAAGGCTGAGGCCAAGCAGCCCGATGGCGATCAGGCCAAAGCTCGAAACCCATTCCACCCAGGAGGGGGCGTAATCGGCCCAGGGCAGCCCTTCGAGCACGGGTGGGAGCAACGGCGGCACCACAATGTTGAACCGGACCGCCACGATGCCTGCCACCACCAGGGCGGCGGCAGCGACCACGGCTTTCGCCGACCGGCGGGGCCAGAGCAGCAGGACCGCGGGAACCAGCGCCCCGAGGAAGAGTTGGAAGCCCCAGAAGGACCAGGCCATGCGTCCCGTGGTCATGATGCGGAGCGTATCCAGCTCGTGGGGGATCAGGCTCAGGCCCGCGACCAGGAATTCGTAAAACTCGAGGCCCAGGTCGATGAAGAGGAAGAGGAGAAGGAGCTGGCCCAGGGCAAGGATCAGACCCTCGTCCAGCTTGCGCCCCCTGCTCCAGTCGCGGACGGCGGCGATCACCGTCAGCAGAGCCGTTCCGGACACCAGGGCCGAGAGCACGAAGATCACCGGGAACAGGCCTCCGAACCAGATGGCACGGGCCTTCACCACGGCGAAGATGGTGCCGGTACCGCCGTGCACGCCCAAGATGGCGACGGGCACGCCGATGGTACCGAGGATCTTCAGCCAGCGGTGGTCCCGCTCGGCCGAGGCCGGGCTGAGGTCGCGGCTGCCGAAAGCCAGCCGGCGGCTGATGGCCGCCCGCAGGGCCGTTCCCTGGCCGGCCCGGATCAGATCCTGGCGCATGGTGAGCCACAGCTCCGTCATCAGCAGGAGGATGTATAGCACGTAAAAGCGGACCTCCCAGGCCAGGGGGCTGGTCCAATTGAAGAAACGCAGGGGGTTAAGCGCCCGGTCCATGCGGCCGAGGTCCAGGCCGATGAAGGCAAGGGCCACGAACATGCTGATGATGGCAGAAAGCAGGGCTACCCGTCCCACCTTCTCGTACTGCGCCATGCCGAAGACGTAAACCAGGCTGGAAAGCAGGAACGCTCCCGCGCTGAGGCCCACGAAGTAGATGTAGAACGCCACCCAGGCCCCCCAGGGCATGAAGCTGGTCAGGTGCGTGATGGACAGCCCGGCGTAGGCCCTATAGCCGATGGCTCCCAGACCTGCCAGGGTCTGATCCGGGC
>JAMDAP010000139.1 GCA_023484675.1 Bacillota bacterium | reverse complement strand
GCAATCTGCCTAGTAGCGGCTCAGGGCGTCGATGACCAGGTCCCAGAATCGGTCGAAGTCGAGCTTGGTGGCCACCAGGGCGTTGGCCGGCTTGCCGCTGTCGCCGAACATGTCGCAGACGGTGCGGCCGTAAGAGAACTCGGCATTGGTCTCGATGTCCACGTGCACGTTCTTGGTCTGAATGAGGGTCGGGTCGATGACCCAGGCCACGGCGCAAGGGTCGTGCACCGGGGGCGCGTCAAAGCCCTGCCGCGCCTTGTAGGTGGAGGCGAAGAAGTGCAGCAGGTCCACGGCCATCTCCGAGACCGGGGTGTGAAATGCCCTGATACGCTCGACGACGGACTCTGTGGCCAGGGCCTGGTGGGTCAGGTCGAGGCCGACCATGGTGATGGGCACGCCACTCTCGAAGACGATGCGGGCCGCCTCGGCGTCGGCGTAAATGTTGAACTCGGCTGACGGAGTGCTGTTGCCAAAACCGATGGCGCCGCCCATCAGGGAGATGTGCTTGATCTTCTTGATGATCGCCGGCTCCTGGCGCATCGCCATGGCGACGTTGGTGAGGGGCCCGGTGGGCACCAGGGTGATGTCGCCATCGGAGTTCAGCAGCAGCTCAATGATCAGGTCGACGGCGTGCCGGGGATCCAGGGGCACGGTGGGTTCGGGAAAACGGGGGCCGTCCAGGCCGGACTCGCCGTGGATGTCGGCGGCGACGATCTGTGGCCGCACCATGGGCCGGTCACAGCCGGCGGCGATGGACACACCCTTCATGCCGGCGACGGTGGCCACGCGGCGGGCGTTCAGGGTGGTCTTCTCAATGGTCTGGTTTCCGGCCACCGTGGTGATGGCCAGCAGGTCAATGGCCGGCGAGGCGTAGGCCAGGAGCATGGCCATGGCATCATCATGTCCGGGGTCGACGTCAAGGATGATCTTGTGCTTCATGGGCTGGTTCATGGGTTTCCTCCTATCTCCGATGCCTGCTACTGCTGGTGCCGGCGAACCGCGGCGGCGGTGTCCTCTGCCAGCCCCTTGATGCTGAGCCGTTCCAGGCCCCGCACGTAGGTGTCCAGGGTGTCGCCGATCGGTCCGGTCCAGTTCGCTGCGATGCTCTCGGGGCCGTTCATCACGCCCAGAACCGTGGCGATCTGCGCCGCATTGCAGTCCACATCCTGCCCGGCCATGGCGATGCAGCGCATGGTGGCGTCGAAGTCCCCGCCTCCAAACCAGAGCGCCACCACCTCCGCTGCGGCGTTGGGGTAGGCATGGACCCAGTTGTAATGCTCCAAGCGCCTCTCCAGGCGGTCCCAGGCGGTGCGGGCTGGATCTGAGGCCGGCCCCGCGCGGCCTGCCTCCGAAGCCGCGTCAGCGCCGGCCGACGCGGTCTCGCGGCAGGCCTTCAGGGACTCCTCGATGACCCAGCGATACTGGGTACCCTCGGGCATCAAAGCCGCAACCTCCTCCAGCAGGGCCCGCACGTCGCGGCGGACGAAGGCCAGGGCGGTGAGGATGGCGTTGAAGGTCTCGCCCAGCGCGCCGTTGCCGGCGTGGGAGATGACGGCATCGATCCAGGCCAGCCGGGCCGCCTCCCGGGCGTCGCCCGGGGCCACCAGACCGCAGACGGCACCTCGCATCTGGGCGCCGATCCACTCGCAGAAGGGGTTGGAGCGAACACCGCTCTCCGGCGGGTAGACGCCTAGCTTCAGGTTCTGCAGAGCGATCAGTTCCGCCGACCAGCCGAAGGGGATGAGGCCTACCCAACGGTCCGCCACGTCCGCCGAGGCAAGGCTGTAGCCCCGCTCCTTGAACGCCTCGAGGAAGGCTAGTTCAAAGGTGATGTCGTCGTTGTAAGTGTCGGGCTTGCGCACGTAGCCGCGCACTTCCCCGAACACGGCGGCGATGTTCTCGGTGGTGTAGCCCTCCAGAGCGGTGCCCAGGGCCCCACCGCAGATCTGGGCCAGCCAGCCGCCATAGACACGGCGGGCGAAGTCTTCATCCAGCGCGACCGGCACCGGGGCGGGAAATCGCGCCGCAGCCGCATGTTCCTCCCAGGTCTGAATCTGGTGGAAGCTCCAGTAGGGGCTTTTCGCCTTCTTCGGGGCGCGGTCCAGCTCATGCAGGAGCCGGGCCGTGGCGACCTGCAGAACTCCCATGTCGCCGCGCCGGAAGGCCTCGTTCCCCGCCGCCAGCCAGGGTTCTGCGGCAGAAACGTCAAGACCCCGGTTCTCCGCAGCCTGCACGGCCCCGCGCATCAGGCACTCCGAGGCGCCGGAGCCCGGCACCTCGCTGTGCCACAGCATCTTCAAGGTGTTGTCCTGGGAGCATTGCAGCGACCTGAGGCCTTCCCAGTTCTCTTCATGTTCGGCCACAATGCGCGGCTTGGCCGAACGCCGTTCTTCCAGTTCGATCTCCCAGGCCTTGGCCATGGGATCACCTCCGTGTGGGCGGGTGTGGGCACCCGCCCTCAGTACGTCACCACCGCCCGGCCGGGCCCCTCCCCCACCAGCCGCCGCGCCGCCGCCGAGGCGTCTTCCACCGCCTGCCGGGCATCCATGGTGACCAACCGGTGGTCGCGCTTCAGGAACTGCCCCTGCACCAGCACATCCCGCACATTGCGGGACTCAGCGCTGTAAAGCAGCGCCGCCAGCGGGTCATGGACCGGCGCCGTGTTCGGCTGCCGCAGGTCCCAGATCACCAGGTCGGCGTCCCTACCGGCGGCGATGGCCCCGGTGTTGGTTCCCAGGGCCCGGTGCCCGTTCATCAGCAGCCGCCAGGTCTCGTTCAGTGTGAAGAGATCCGACCGACCCGTGCTTTGCAT
>JAMDAP010000152.1 GCA_023484675.1 Bacillota bacterium | reverse complement strand
CCTCTACCAAAAGGGATTGGCGGATACCCTGGCTCGGGCGGTGCAGGCCTTCTGGCAAGAGCACAGGCAGAGCAAAAAAGCCACCGGGTGAGGTCGAGGAAGTCCTCGGGATAATCGGTCTCGAAGGCCACCAGTGCGGTCGCTGCTGTGGGGCGAGGTGTCACTCATGGGCGTCCCCTCTCAATATGTTGGTCTAGACCGGAGGGCGTTGTGTGGGACAAGTTCATAAGGCGGCGCGCCTGGACCAGAGCTGCTCCGTCCTCGGGCACCGCCACGGCCCCCGCCGCGGCCAGTTCCTCCCGCAATCGCACAGCTGCGCCGCCGGTGAAGTCCCGGGCCTGCATCGGCACTGGCTCCACCAATAGCACGGACCGGCCGCCCGCGCCAGCTTCCCGTACCGCCCGCAGGTTGTCCAGGTTGCCGGGTCCCACGTACAGCCCGGCGACGATGATCAGGTCCGCCTCGGCCAGTTGGCGGCGGTGCTCCGCTGCAGCGGACGGCGTTACGGGCGTGAAGGGGGGCAGTTCCACCAGAGGCAGACGGTGCAGGCGGGCCACAGACCAGTCGGTGTCGCCGCTGTTGACGGGGCCCAGGGTGACGTCGAGACCGTCTCGGACCAGCCCCTCCAGCAGCCGAGCCGCCGCCCCTCCTCCACCGACGACGTGGACGCGCCCGACTGGGCCGGTGGCACGCCGCTGCGGGCGCCGGTAGAGCGGAATCACCTGGGGCCCGCCGTCGAGCGGATGGGGCGCAACCACCACCTCGCTGCCGTAGACCCGGCGCACCAGATCCTCCGTCAGTACCTGCGCCGTCGGACCGTCGGCCACCACCCGGCCGGACTGCATCACCACCAGACGGTCACAGTAACGGGCCGCCAGGTTGAGGTCATGCAGCACGGCGATGACCGTCAACCCCTGTCGGTTCAGGAACTCCAGGAGGTTGAAGGCCTCGGCCTGATGGCCCAGGTCCAGGTGCGATGTGGGTTCGTCCAGCAGCAGCACCTCGGGCTGCTGGCAGAGGGCCCTGGCCAGGGTCACCCGCTGCCGCTCGCCACCGGACAGGGAGCGGTAGGGCCGGTCCGCCAGGTCCTCTGCCCGCACCAGGGCCAGAGCCTCGCGGGCCAGGGCTTCGTCCCTGGGACCCTCCCACTGCAGGCGGCCAAGGTGGGGAAAGCGCCCCATCAGCACCACGTCCAGGACCGAGAAGTCGAAGTCAGCGGGATTGTCCTGCGCCACCACGGCCACGCGGCGGGCCAGGGCGGTGGGGTTGAGGCGGGCCAGCTGCACACCGTCGAGGAGCACCTCGCCCCCGCTGGGACGCAGAACGCCGCTGAGGGCCTTGAGCAGCGTCGACTTTCCGGACCCGTTCGGCCCGACGATGCCGCAGAAGGAGCTGGGGGGAAAGGCGAGGTCAAGGCCCTCCAGCACCGGGCGCCCGGGATGGTAGCCAAGGCTCAGGCCTCGGGCTTCAAGGGCGCGGCTCACCCGCTCACCCCCCCTCTCAGGTTGCGGCGGAGCAGATAGAGAAAGAACGGCCCGCCCACCAGGCCGGTGATGATGCCCACCCGCACCTCCAGGGGGCTGAACAGGGTGCGCCCCAGGGTGTCCGCCAGCACCAGGAAGACGGCGCCGGAGAGGGCGCTGGCCGGCAACAGCCAGCGGTGATCGGGGCCTACCCAAAGCCGGGTGAGGTGCGGCATCACCAGTCCCACAAAGCCGATGACGCCGGTCACCGCCACGGACGCCGCCGTGGCCAGGGAGGCGGCCACCACCAGCCACAACTGGACGGCGGCCAGGCGCACCCCCAGTTGCTGTGCCGTCTCCTCTCCCAGGCTGAGCAGGTTGATGTCGCGGCCGAGCAGCAGTAGGGTCAGGGCCCCCGCTCCTACGTAGGGCCCGGCCATCGCCACGTGCCGCCAGGAGGCCGAGGAGAAGCCGCCCACCAGCCAGAAGGAAATGGCCTTCTGCACCGGATCGCTGCTGACGGAGATCAGGAAGGCCAGGGCGGCGGAGAGAAAGGCGCTCACCGCCACGCCGGCCAGAATGAGGTTGAGGGAGGATAGTCGCCCTGGCGCTCGGGCCAGCCCGTAGACCAGGCCGACGGTGAGAAGCGAGGCCAGGAAGGCGGCGATGGGAATGGCTTGGACGCCCAGCCAATGAAACTGCATCGAGGCGATGATGGCCAAGGCTGCGCCCAGAGCGCCGCCGGAGGAGATGCCGAGGATGAACGGATCGGCCAGGGGGTTGCGGAAGAGGCCCTGAAAACCGGCACCAGCCAGAGACAGGCCCGCCCCCACCAGGGCTGCCAGGGCTACCCGCGGCAGGCGTAGGTCCCAAACAATCGCCGCCGCCCCGGTCTGGGCCCGGCCCCCGCCCACCCACGGCGGATGGGCGAGGGAGCGGGCCACATCGGCCAGGGTCAGCGGCACCGAACCGAGCGCCGTCCCGATCAGAACGGCCGCCAGCAAGAGACCCGCCAACAGGATCAGCCGCGCCGCCTGCCGGCTCCGCCTGGTTCCCACTCCCTCACCCCCCCTCACGGGCACCCGCCGTGCAGGCGCCGCCGTTCCACGCGGCCGCAACAGGCCGCTGCTACTTGAACAACTCGGGATGGATGATCTTGGCCAGCTGCTCCGCGGCTTCGGCCAAACGCGGCCCAGGGCGCGACATGGTGTTGTCGTCCACCTGGTAGAGCCGCTGCTCCTTGACCGCCGTCACACCGGCCCAGGCCGGGTAGCGCCCGTCCTTCACCGACTTCAGGAAGTCGGCGTAGGGCGAAAGAATCAGGTCCGGGTTCTGCTGCACCAACAGCTCTGGGCTGACCTCAG
>JAMDAP010000016.1 GCA_023484675.1 Bacillota bacterium | reverse complement strand
TGCGCCTGATCCTGAGCCGTATCACCTTCACCACAGACTACGATGCCCTGTCGGGCTGCGACGTCATCATAGAGAGCCTGCTTGAAGACTTGGAGCAGAAGCGGGAGTCTTTCGCCCGCCTGGATCGCATCAGCAAGAAGAACATCATCCTGGCCATGAACACCTCCACCCTGAGCGTCACCGAGATCGCCCAGGCCACCAGCCGGCCCACCCGGGTCATCGGGCTGCACTTCCTGGCGCCGGTGGTCCGCACCCAGGTCGTGGAGGTGGTGCGCGGCCTTAAGACTTCAGACGTCACCTTCCGCGAGGCCAAGGTCTTCGTCGAGTCCCTGGGCAAGACCGGGGTCGAGGTGTACGAGTCCCCCGGCTTTGTCACCACGCGGCTTATTCTGCCCATGATTAACGAGGCGGCCTACGCCTTGATGGAGGGCGTGGCCTCGGCCGAGGGCATTGACACGGCCATGCGGCTGGGCTTTGAGTTCTCTCGCGGGCCGCTGGAGATGGCGGATCGCATCGGCCTCGACACGCTGCTGATTATGATGGAGCGCCTGTGGCGAGACTACGGAGACTTGAAGTACCGCCCCTGCCCCCTGCTGCGCAAGCTGGTGCGCGGCGGCCATTTGGGCGTCAAGACCGGCGAGGGATTCTTTAACTACGATAAGGAAGGGCATCGCCTCCACTAGACACGACGCTACCAAACCGGCTTCATAGCCGCCCTGGGAGGATACACCTATGAAGATTCTGGTGCTGAATTGCGGCAGCTCCTCGGTCAAGTACCAGCTGCTGGACATGGAGAGCGATCGGCAGCTGGCCAAGGGTTCGGTGGAGCGCATCGGCATGGACAGCGCCCAGCTCACCCATACCAAAGCCGGCGAACCGCTGGTACGCAAGGTCTCCCCCATCCTGGACCACACCACGGCCATCAAGCGGGTGCTGTCCATTCTGTCCCACCCCGAGCACGGCGTCCTCCGCGACATTTCTGACATTACCGCGGTGGGCCATCGGGTGGTGCACGGCGGCGAGTCCTTCTCCTCCTCGGTGCTCATCACGCCGGAGGTCAGGGACACCCTGCGCTGCCTGATCGACCTGGCGCCTCTGCACAACCCGGCCAACCTGATGGGCATCAATGCCGCCCAGGCCGCCCTGCCCGGCGTACCCCAGGTGGCCGTCTTCGACACCGCCTTCCACTCCTCCATGCCGCGCACGGCCTTCCTCTACGCCCTGCCCTACGTCCTTTACAAGCGCTACAAGGTGCGCCGCTACGGCTTTCACGGCTCGTCCCACCGCTACGTCTCGGAGCGCGCCGCCGAGCTCATGGGCAAGCCGGCCGAGGACCTGAAGATCATCACCTGCCACCTGGGCAACGGCGCCAGCGTTGCCGCCGTCAATGGCGGTCACTCCGTGGACACCAGCATGGGCTTCACCCCGCTGGAGGGCCTGGTGATGGGCACCCGCTCCGGCGACATCGATCCCGCCGCCCTCCTCTACATCATGGGCAAGGAGGAGCTGGGGATGGGCGAGGCCGCCAACATGCTCAACAAGCACAGCGGCCTGCAGGGCCTGTGCGGCATGTCCGACATGCGGGAGATTGAGCAGGAGATGGGCGAGGGCAACCCCAAGGCGCAGGAGGCCTTCGACATCTTCACCTACCGGGTGCGCAAGTACATTGGCTCCTATGCCGCCGCCATGGAGGGCGTGGACGCCATCGTCTTCACCGGTGGCATCGGCGAGAACTCCACACTGGTGCGGGAGGCAGTCTGCAGCCGGCTCGGCTTCCTCGGGCTGGACTTCGATACCGGGGCTAACGCCAACGCTTCCCGCGGCCAGGAGGCCGAGATTTCCCGTCCCGGCTCCAGGATCCGCGCCTTCGCCATCCCCACCAACGAGGAGCTGGTCATCGCTCGGGACACGGCCGCCCTGGTCCGGCGTACCCAGGCCGCGCCCGTCGCCGACTAGAACCCCCGGCCCGCCGAACCCCGCCGCCCCTTGGGCGGAGCGAAGCTCGCCGGCATCCCCGCCTGGCGCCGGGCTCGCCGGACCAGGAAGGACACAACACCGCCAAACCGTGGTCGAAACCGCACCGTGGTGTTGCGACCATGCCGGCGGATGTTGTACAGCACCCTCCCGATGTGGTGGAACTGGTATCGCTGCACCAGCCGTAACAGCACCGCCAGATCTTCCGCCAAACGTCCCCGACTCGGATAGTCCGTCGGCCAACCCTTCACCGCCCGCAGCGCCGAGACGCGGTAGAACCGCGGCCCGCCCACCGATGGCCGCCGCAAAAAGCTGGTCCGTCCCCGAAATGGCTGTCCGCGCTTGATGCGCACGAAACGCGGGCCCATTTTCGTCTGCCAGTAGAAGCGCCGATTGCCGTATAGCAGGGCCACGGACTGGGGTAGGGGGTTCATGTGGGACACCAGAGCGGCCACGGTATTGCGGTCCAGCCAGTCGTCGCCGTCCATTTCAAGCAGGTACCGACCTCGGGCGACCCTGAGAATCTGGTTCATGCGCGCCGCCTTGCCGCAATTCTGGCTGAAATGAAGCACCCGGACCCGCGGGTCGGAAATGGTCTCCAGAATGCGAGCGGTGCGATCGGTGGAGCCGTCGTCGACCACCACCAGCTCCAGGTTCCTATAGGTCTGCGCCAGCACGCTGCGGACGGCCTGGCTGACGTAGGGGGCTTGGTTGAACACCGTCATAGCCACCGTGACGGTGGGTCGATACGCTGGCCTGGGCACGGCGATCCCCTTTCCTTTGGGAGCTACCTGGTCCATCTTATGCGCGAACTGGTTATGTTGCCTGGTCTCGGGCCTCGCCAGCGGGCACAGCGGC
>JAMDAP010000130.1 GCA_023484675.1 Bacillota bacterium | reverse complement strand
ATATAAGCCATCGCCGTGGGCAGGGCGGCAGCGGAGAGCATGCCGGCCAGGGTCCGGGCGGCAAACAGCATCCAGAGACTTGTTGCCAGGCCAAAGAAGGTCTGCGACACCATATAGCCCACAAGGCCAACCATCAGGATAGGGCGGCGCCCCACCCGGTCCGATAGCCGTCCCCAAAGGGGGGCGAAAACGAACTGCATTGTCGAGTAAATGCCAACGATGATGCCCATGGTACGGGCGTCGGCACCAAAGCGTCGAACGTAGTAAGGCTCCACCGGGAACAGTACGGAGAACCCAAGCATGATCAGAAGCAGGACGCCGAACAGGAGCCCCATGGCGCGGTGACGCTGCTGTGGGGTCAGGTCGGTAACCACTGCCGAACCGTTCATCAAATTGCTTCACCCTGCCCTTTTCGATTCAACCTGGGATGAAGGTCCGCACGGGTCGTTCTCCCAGGCGCTGGACTAGGCCCTCAAACCAGGCGATCTCAGCTTCCAGGCGGGCCGCCACATGACCGATGGCCAGATCGACTGCTGAGTCCTCACCGTGACTCGGTGTTGCCCGGTAGAGTACCAGGCGCTGATGCAGGGCTGCCAGCTTCTCCTCAAGAAGGGACCGGACCTCCCCAGCGGGCAGCCAGTCCATAAACATGAGGCCGCCATCGGTGGTATAGTTGTCGGACTCGGCCTGGCGGAGGTTCTCCCGCAGCAGGTCGAGGAAGGCCTGTTCGCCCTCGGGCGTCAGGGAATAGACCTGGCGCGGCGGGCGCCCGCCGTCTTGCTCCTGACGCACGGAGACGAGGTGCTTTTCCTGCAGACGCTTGAGCTCGTAGTAAGCAGTGGCTTTCTTCAGGTTGGTAACGTGCCCCAGGTTGCGCTCCACGAAGTCCATAAGCTGGTAGCCGTGCTGCTCCTGAGTCTTCAGGAGACCGAGTAGCAGTAAGCGGTTTTGGTCCAAAATTATCCCCCCGAGGGAGCAAGCATGGCGCCAGTATAGCAGGGGCAGAAGGACTAGTCAACAGTAGACTATATGAGTATTGACTAATGGTTAGGATCGTCTACCTGCGCAAGGCCGTGAGCTTTTGTTTTGACCCCTCTCCGCATCTGCCTATAATGTATCTTATGTAAACGACGAGAAGAAAAAGAAGGCGCCGGCGGGAGTCGGGCATGGCCCGCCCCGCGGCGCCTGCGGCGAGGTGTGCCTTACTTCGTCCCGAACGCGGGTACCACGGCGCCCTTATACTTGTCGTCGATGAACTGCTTGACCGCGGGCGAGGTCAGGGCCTGGCCCAGCTTGACCAGGGCGTCGCGGTTCTCGTCGCCCTTGCGGACGGCCAGGACGTTGGCGTAGGGCGAGTCGGAACCTTCGATGACGAGGGCGTCCTTGGTCGGCACCAGGCCGGCATCGAGGGCGTAGTTGCCGTTGATCACGGCCAGGATCACGTCGTCAAGGGAGCGAGGCAACTGAGCCGCCTCCAGCTCCTTGATCTTCAGGTTCTTGGGATTCTGCGTGATGTCGGCCGGGGTAGCGGCAACACCCACGCCGTCCTTCAGGCCGATCAGGCCGGACTTGGCCAGCAGCAGCAGGGCGCGGCCGCCGTTGGTGGCGTCGTTGGGGATGGCCACGATGCTGCCGGGCTTCACCTCATCCAGCTTCTTCACCTTGCGGGAGTAGACGCCCATGGGCTCGATGTGCACCTTGACCGTCCAGGTCAGGTCCAGCTTGTGCTTGGCGGAGAAGTCCTCCAGGTAGGGAATATGCTGAAAGAAGTTGGCGTCGAGCTGCTTGTCGGCCAGCGCTTCGTTGGGCTTGACGTAGTCGGTGAACTCCACGATCTGCAGGTCAATGCCCTGTTTGGCCAGGTCGGGCTTGATGAAGTTCAGGATCTCGGCGTGGGGCACGGGTGTGGCGCCGACCTTCAGCACAACCTTCTGCGGTTCAGGAGCGGGAGCGGCGGTGGCGGGAGCGGCAGGCTGGGACTTGGCAGAGCTGCAGCCGGCCAGAACGCTGATGGCCAACACCAGGGTCAGGGCCAAAACCAGGATCTTCTTCATGGTTCGTCCTCCCTCTATTCGATCCGGTCTCTCACTCGCGGTGCGGGACTTGGCTCAGGGCCGCCTCAGGCGGCGCGTCTATGGTGCAGGTACCGGGCTGCGGCGTCGCCGGCCAGCTGTACCAGCTGGACCAACATGATCAGCACGGCCACAGTAACCACCATCACATCGGTCTGGAACCGCATGTACCCATAGCGAATGGCCAGATCGCCCAAACCACCTCCTCCGATGGCCCCCGCCATGGCGGAGTAGCTAATGAGACTGATGGCCGTCAGGGTCGCGCCCAGGATCAGGGACGGCAGGGCTTCCGGCAGAAGAACCTTGCCCACCACCTGCAGAGGGCTCGCGCCCATGGCCAGGGCGGCCTCCACCAGGCCGTGGTCGACCTCCAGCAGGGCGGTCTCCGTCACCCGGGCGACGAAGGGAACCGCGGCGATGACCAGGGGCACGATGGCCGCCGTGGTGCCGATGGTGGTGCCCACCACCCAGCGCGTGAAGGGCACCAGGGCAACCATCAGGATGATGAAGGGGAAGGACCGACCGGCGTTGACCACCCAGCCCGCTGTGCGGTTGAGGGACCGTCGCTCGGCCACCTGGCCGGGGCCGGTCACGGTCAGCAAGATGCCCAACGGCAGGCCGAAGAGCAAGGCGCCCAGGGTGGAGGGAATCACCATCCAGATCGTTTCCCCCAGGGACGGGGCGAGCAGGCCCAAGAGCCGCGAAGCCTCGGGCCAGAGAGGCAGCAGGGTTTCAAGCAACGTCCAGCACCTCCACGCGGCAGCCGGCCTGGCGCAGCCCG
>JAMDAP010000210.1 GCA_023484675.1 Bacillota bacterium | reverse complement strand
GCGGGGCACTGCTTTTCTGTTTGGCTCGGAACTGAAGGCTCTCCTGGCCCACCCGTCGGTGGCACCGGAGGTGGATGCGGAGGGTCTGGCCGAGATACTGGCCGTGGGTCCGGCCCGCACTCCGGGGCATGGCGTCTTCCGCGGCGTTGCGGAGTTGAGACCCGGACACTGGCTGGTTCATGACCGGAGCGGTACCAGCATCCGGCGGTACTGGACCCTGGAGCGCCGTCCCCCCCCGGACGACCCGGAGACCACCGCTTGGCGGGTGCGCGACACCCTGCAAGACCCCGTAGAGCGCCAGTTGGTGTCCGACGTGCCCGTCTGCACGCTCCTGTCGGGCGGTCTGGACTCCAGTGCCATTACGGCCTATGCCTCCGCCGCATTGCAGCGGGCCGCCCTGGGGGCGGTGGTCACCTACTCGGTGGACTACGTGGACAACGAACGCCATTTTCAGCCCAATCGGTTGCAGCCCAACTCCGATGCCCCCTGGGTGAGGCGCGTCTCGGACTTCCTCGGGACCAGCCACCACCTGGTGACCATCGATACCCCCGAACTGGTGGATGCGCTTACGGCTGCAGTTCGGGCCCACGACCGTCCCTGCATGGCCGATGTGGATGCCTCCCTGTACCTGTTTTGCCGCGAGATAAAAAAAGGCGCCACTGTTGGACTTTCGGGCGAATGCGCCGACGAGATTTTCGGCGGCTATCCCTGGTTTCACAATCCAGAGGCCCTGGCAGCCGACACCTTCCCCTGGGCGCGAATGACCCGGCAGCGATCGAGCCTGCTATCGGCGGAGGTGGCCGCCTGGATCCGTCCGGAGGAGTATGTGGCCGAGCGGTACCGGGAAGCCCTGGCGGAGGTGCCCCGCCTGCTCGGGGAAGGGGCTGGGGAGGCTCGCATCCGCGAGATGTCCTACCTTACCATCACCCGCTTCATGCCCACCCTCCTCGACCGCAAGGACCGGACGAGTATGGCCCACGGACTGGAAATCCGCGTGCCCTTCTGCGATCACCGCCTGGTTGGCTACGTCTGGAAAATACCCTGGGCGATGAAGAACTGGGACCAGCGGGAGAAGGGCCTTCTGCGGCGGGCACTGGCCGGGTTACTGCCGGAAGACGTCCTGTGGCGGCGCAAGAGGCCGTACCCGAAGACGCACAACCCTGCTTATCTGGCGGCGGTGCGGGACCTGGTGCACCAGATCGTGGAAGACTCCGGATCCCCCTTGCTCCAGTTGATGGATCCGTCAGCTCTTCGCCATCTCCTGCGATCCGAAGGGTCGGCCTTTGAGCCGGCCTGGTTTGGTCAACTGATGGGGGGCGCCCAGCTCTTCGCCTACCTGGCCCAACTGGACACTTGGCTGCGCGAATACCGCGTGGTGATTCATTGACCGGCTCCGGCGCGTCAGCGGAGCCACTGCGGAAGCAAAAGCCGCGCAGACGGCCTGGCCAAAAGCCTCAGGTAAAGGGCCGATTCCAGGCTGTACCAGGGGAACTGCAGTTGGGGATATTGCCGGGAGACGGCCTGGCGGAAGCGGTCGACTCGCTCCCGGTCGCCGAGTCCGGCGGCTGCATAGGCCACCATGGTCCAGGGGTAGGTGTCGGGTGTATCGAGGTCGGGCCACCCCGGGAAGCTCCGGTTCAACTCCTCATATGCCTTTTGGGCCTCCACAGACTGGGGGGGCCGCAGGCCGAACAACCCGGGATACAGTTGGGCAACGCCGTCAGGGTACCACCGTTCCGGGTTGGACTGCTTGGCCTTTCCCCCGGGATGGATCGCCCAGGCCAGGCAGGTGGGCTCTCGCGGCCAATCCCGGAAGCCCCGGGCCAGGGCGTCGGCTGCCTGCCGGAAACGAGCCGCCTTCTCCCGCCGCCCCGCCAGTTCCTGGAATGCGGGCCAATCCACCAGTCCCCGGTAACTCACCGAGTTATCCATGAGGTACTTGCCGCCGCTGGACGGGCTGACCACGAACAGGCCATCTGAATCCTGCAGCCGCAGGAGGAGCTCGGCCACCGCATCGAACTGCTCAACCCTCTCCCAGTAAAGTTGCCAGTCGCCAGTTGCTTCGAAATAGGCCCGCACCAGGGAGAGAAAGGTGGCGGCGTAAGCGTCTGCCGAATCGTAGCTATTTAGGGGCACTTCGCTGAAACGGGTGCCATCCCCCGACCACAACACGGCGAAGTCGTCCACGGTGCCAGAGAAGCCCCACCGGTCGGGGCGGTTGAGGTGTTCCAGATACCAGAGGATGTACCGACGAACCTGGGGGCGGTCCTGCCGCGACTCGAGCAGGGCCGCCGCCGCGTAGTTGGCGAAATAGGGGACAATTCTGGTGCGTGAGGGCTCCGTTGCAAAGGCCCCCGAAGGTAGCTGGGTCCACAGAAGGTAGCGACGGTGGACCTCCCTTTCCGGGTTGGGGGGCGGCACCCTCCAGGTGCCCCCCGGCCGGAGGTACACGAGCTGCGCGGCGAAAAGCGCCGCCAGCAGCGCTGCCAGGACGATTGCAACCACGAGTAGCTTGCGCAAACCCTTCCCATCCCTCGCCCGTATTCCTTATAAAGCTATGGCCCCCAGCATTTTCGAATGACAATAGGGCAAGCGGAAAGGAAGGAGTTTGGGGAAGAGGGTCGAACAACGATAATAAAAATGACCGGGCCGAAGGGATACTAATTTCGCCTTTCAGGCCGCGGACCAACGGTCTTAGCCTCTGGCAAAAAGGGGATGACGGCAATCTGGACTGTGATCTACATTGCCCCTAACCGGGCAACGGCGGACATGGTCAAGGATCTGCTGACCAGGGAAGGGTTTCTGGTGCAGCTACGAGCCGGCGGGGTACCTCACAACGGGGATTCCGGGCATG
>JAMDAP010000048.1 GCA_023484675.1 Bacillota bacterium | reverse complement strand
AGGAGAGGAAGCCCACCTCCACCAGGACTGCGGGCACCCTGCTGTCCACCAGGTGGGGGATGTCGGAGGCCGCCAGCCGGTGCGGTCGGTTGGGGAATTCCCGGTCCAGGGCGTCGCGCAACGCCTCCGCCAAGGCTTTGGCTGCTTTCCGTTCCGGCCCCGAGCCCTCAGGGTAGAGCACCAGGGTGCCGCGGGCAGAGGAGGAGCGGCTGCTGTTGACGTGGACGGAGATGAAGGCCCAGGACCCGTTCTCCGCCGCAATGTTGCGCCGGTGCCGCAGGTCATTGGGGTAGCTGCCGGGGTCCAGGGCGATGTCCGTCTCGCGGGTAAGGGCCACGTTCATGTCCAGTTCCCGCAGCCGCTCCGCCATGTCCCGGGAAATGGCCAGGGTCAGGTCCTTCTCCAGCACTCCGCCGGCCGTGGCCCCGCCGTCGATGCCGCCGTGTCCGGGGTCCAGGGTGATGGGGGCTCCTCGACGCGCTCCACCCCCTGGGGTCTGGCCACCAACGGCGCCTTCCGGGAGCCGCGTCGCTCCCCGTCCCGGTCCTGGACTGTGAAACCAGGCCGCCAGGGCCGCCACCAAGACGGTGACGACCAGTGCTGCCGCCCAACGCCACGTTGTCCGCACCTTCCCACCCCCGCCCCTGAGGCCTTCAGGGAAGGATATGCGGCGAGCCGGGGCGGCTGACGTCTCTTGCCCGGGAATGATTCCGTCGAAGGGCGCACGCGGCGGCTGGTGGACGCATACCGGGGCTGCAGCTACGGCGGGGACGTGCACATGGCACGGTTCAAATCACTACAGCGGCGTCGCCAGGTGCCCCAGGAACTTGTTGCGCAGGCGCTCCCAGAAGTTGCTGGGCCGCAGGCGCAGCAGGCGAAAGGCGCCGGGCTCCATGTGGAAGAGGACCTGCGAGCCCAATTCGATCTCCTGTTCCAGGCCGTCGATGATCAGCAGGCCGCTGGCGCGCGTGGCCGGGAGGATGCGCACGGACAGGGGCAGGTTGGCCGGGGAGCAGAAGGAGTGCAGGCCCTGATAGGCCATGGAGCGAATGGGGGCCAGACCGGTCACCTGATAGAGGGGTGAACCCGGGGGAAGCACCGTGCCGCCGGCGGCATAGTTGTGCCCGGTGGAGCCGGTGGGGGTGCAGACGATCAGGCCGTCGCCGGCGAAGTGTTCCAGCACCTGGCCTTCGAGCACGACCTCCAGGTAGGCGGTCTTGGACCGCGCCGCCCGGATGACCACTTCGTTGATCCCCTCGTACCGCCCGCCCGAGGGGAGGGTGGCGATGAGCAACGGCAGTGTGTGTTCCTGCAGGCTGCCGGCGCGGACCGCCTCCACCAACTCGTCGATCTGGCCGGCCTCCACTTCCTGCAAGAAGCCGAGGCGTCCTGCGTTGATGCCCAGGTAGCGGGTTCCCCGGCCGTAGGTGCGGAAGGCCTCCAGCATGGCGCCGTCGCCGCCCACCGCCAGGGTGGTGCGGCTCGGTTCGCTGGATACCGGAATGTCGGCGGCTTTCAGGGCTCGGACCAGGGTGTCGGCCACGTTGCGCGCTCCCTGGCTGTGGCCAAGGAAGAGAGTCACCGGGTCGTGCATCGGCTCACCTCAGTTCGGTTGCCTCAAACAGGCGGCAAGGGCGTCGTAGGGTAGATTTCACCGGTGCCCGGAGAAATCCTTTTCGGGTATACGGTTACTCTGGGGAGGGAGTGGGGGGCCGGCGGTCGAATTGGTTTGACGTTCGAAATTTCGCCTTTTGGCGCGGGCGGTACCCTTTGGGCGAGGTGATTGGGATTGATCAAGGCGGTGCTCTTTGATCTGGACGGCACCCTCCTGCATGTGGAGCGGGAGGTTTTTCTGCGGGGGTACCTGAAGCTCTGGGGCCCGCGGGTAGCGCATTTGGTGGACCCGCAGCGGTTCATCCAACAGCTGATGGCCTCCACCATGGCGATGACCTCCAGCAACGACCCGACACGGACCAACCAGCAGGTCTTCTTCGACGATTTCCTGCCCAAGGTGGGAGTTCCGGCGGAGAAGTTGATGCCCATCCTGAACGACTTCTATGAGCGTGACTTCGGCAAGCTTCGGTCGGTGGTCAAAGCCGACCCTGCCGCCCGGCAGGCGGTGGAGGCCGTCCTGGCCCGAGGCCTCGACGCGGTGGTGGCAACCAACCCAGTCTTTCCCATCAGCGCCATCCGGCAACGCCTGTCCTGGGCCCAGGTGGATGACCTGCCCTTTAAACTGGTGAGCAGTTACGAGGACTTTCACTTTTGCAAGCCGAATCCAGAGTATTACCTGGAGATCGCGGAACGCATCGGGCGCCGGCCGGAGGAGTGCGTGATGGTCGGCAACGACGTGGAGGAAGACCTGGTTGCGGCCGGGGCCGGCATGCGTACCTACCTGGTGGAGGACCACCTGATCAACCCCAAGGGGGTCAAGCCCAAGGCTGATCACGTGGGCACCTTGCCGCAGCTGGCGGAGTTCCTGGGAACGGCCGAGTTCGGGGCACTCTAGCTCTGGGACGGATGCACGAGGGGGAGACTGGATGAATCTTGATTTGGGCCTGACCTGGGCCACCTGGCGCTGGTGGACCATGGGATTGTCCGGGGGCCTGTTCGTCGCCGGTATCTACCTGCTGACAGCGGTCACGCGGCAGCAGTTCGTGCGCCTGCGCCTGGCTTCGGGCAAGACGCTGCAGCACTGGCAGGGAAGCTCCATGAGTTGGGGCGAGTACCGCAAACTATGGGGATCGGCCCTCTTTGGTCGGCTCCTCACCTGGATCTTCCTGTACGCCGTGGTCCTGGCGTTTCTGAACCGGGGCGCCGGCTTCTGGGCCACCCTGATCCAGTACTCGGTCTTTTCCGTGCTGGTGCTGGGCCCCTTCGCTGCA
>JAMDAP010000083.1 GCA_023484675.1 Bacillota bacterium | reverse complement strand
CCCCGGCCAGTTCGCGGATGCGGTCCTCCTGGGCCAGTACCGCCTCGGCCTTGGCGGGCAGCGTCTTGAGTTCGGCCAGGGTGCGCGACAAAACAGCCTTATCGAGGGTGCCCCGCACCTGGGCCAAGTAGGCGGCGAACAGGGACACGGCGACGAGTTGGGTGGTGTAGGCCTTGGTGGAGGCCACGGCGATCTCCGGGCCGGCCCAGGTGTAGATGACGTCGTCGGCCTCGCGGGAGACGGTGGAGCCGACCACGTTGGTGACGGCCACCACCCGGGCGCCGCGGCGCCTGCCCTCGCGCAGGGCGGCCAAGGTGTCGGCGGTCTCGCCGGACTGGCTGATGACGACGAGCAGGGTGTTCTCGTCGATCAGAGGGTCGCGGTAGCGGAACTCGGAGGCCACGTCCACCTCCACCGGCAGCCGCACCCACTTCTCCAGCAGCTGCTTGGCGACCAGGCCGGCATGGTAAGCCGTGCCGCAGGCGGTGATGGCCACCTTGGTGATGGCCTTGATCTGGCCCGTGGTCATGTGCACCTCGTCCAGGATGACCCGGCTGTTGTCCTGGGCAATGCGTCCCGTCAGGGTGTCGCGGATGGCCTTGGGCTGCTCGTGAATCTCCTTGAGCATGAAGTGCTCGTAGCCGCCCTTCTCCGCCGCCACCGGATCCCACTTGACCGAGAAGACTTCCTTCTTCACCGGCCGGCCGTGGCTGTCGGTGACCCGGACGCTGCCCTTTTGCAGCACCGCCACCTCGCCGTCGTTCAAGATATAGATCTGGCGGGTGTGCTGGAGCACGGCGGGGATGTCCGAGGCCAGGTAGTTCTCGCCGTCGCCGAGGCCGACGATGAGCGGGCTGTCCTGGCGCACGGCAATGATCTTGTCCGGCTCCTGCCGGGCCAGGATGGCCAGAGCGTAGGAGCCCTGCAGGCGCTCCAACAGGGCGTAGACGGTATGCTCGATGTCGCCGTCGTACAGGCTCTCGATCAGGTGGGCGATGACCTCGGTGTCGGTCTCCGACTCAAACCGGTGCCCCGCCTTGACCAGCTCTTCCTTCAGGCCCAGGAAGTTCTCGATGATCCCGTTGTGCACCACGACGAAGTTGCCGGTGCAGTCGGTGTGCGGGTGGGCGTTGACGTCCGACGGCCGGCCGTGGGTTGCCCAGCGGGTGTGGCCGATGCCGATGACACCGCCATTGACGCTGCCCTCCACCTTTTGCTGCAGGTTCTTCAGGCGTCCCACGCTCTTGACCACCTGGGTGCCGCCCTTGTCCAGCACCGCCACGCCGGCGGAGTCGTAACCGCGGTACTCCAACTTGCGGAGCCCGTCAATCAGAAAGTCAATGGCCGGCTTATCGCCGATATACCCGACAATTCCACACATCTTCACGATGTCTCCCTTCAAACCTAGTGTGCCCGCCGCCGGAACCCACCGGCGGGCATCTGCGCCCGAACCTTCGGTGCCACAAGGACGCAAAAAAGCCGCGCCCTTGCCAAACGGAAGGACACGGCGATGAAATTGCAGGTGGCGCTAACGCGCAGGGCGCAGCCAGGCAAAAAAAGCCCGGCGCGTCCAAGCTGCGGCCCGACAGGCACACGTCTCCCGCCTGCCTGACCGAAGCTGCGCTTCGCTCCTACCTTCACCCGGCCCTATTGTCCCCGAGATCGCTCCCGGGATTTGTCAGGCCTTTGACGGTCGTGAAGAGACCGAGGGTCACCCGCCGAATGTTCCGAGATCCCCTTCCTCGTCGACTTGGCCCGGGTCGTTACACCCATCGCCGGCGCGGCAGCTCTGGAGCCACCGGTGCCGGACGGCCGCCCCGGGGGGCAGGCCAAGCCCTGGCGCTGTTGACACTCACCGTGTCCTCAATTGTGCGGAGCCAAAAACCGTCCCACCTCCTTGTCGGTTCGTGGCCGAAGCCGGTGATTCGATTATAGGCGGCCTCTTCCGCCGGCGTCAACAATGCGGCGGCGCCCGTGCATTCTATGAGACCGCCGCCGAAACGACACTACGCCAGTTCGGTCCGGATCACTTCCTCCAATTCAGACGCGATCCGGCGCAGATCGGTTTCGTTGCGCCCCTCCACCATGATGCGCACCAGCGGCTCGGTACCGGAGGGACGCACCAGCACGCGCCCGGCCCCCGCAAGGGCCTGCTCCGCCGCCGCCACCGCCGCGGCGATGCGGGGATTGTCGGCCGCTTCGTCGCGCTGGCGCACCGGTATGTTGACCATGAACTGAGGCAGGGTCTCCATCTGGGCCGCCAGCTTGGACAGCGGCTGGCCGGCCTCGGTCATGATCTTCACCACCTGGCAGGCGGTGAGGATGCCGTCGCCGGTGGTGCTGTGCTCCAGAAAGATGATGTGTCCGGACTGCTCACCGCCCAGGGCCAGCTCCTGTTCCAACATGGCTTCCAGCACGTAGCGGTCGCCCACCTTGGTGCGGGTCACCCGGCCGCCGGCGGCCTTCAAAGCCAACTCCAAGCCCATGTTGGAGAGCACCGTGGCGGCGACGGCCTGTTTGGGCAGCTTGCCCTGCCGCAGCAGGTGCAGGCCGCAGATGGCCAGGACGTGGTCGCCATCCACCAGGTTGCCGTTCTCGTCAGCCAGGATAACCCGGTCGGCATCGCCGTCGTGGGCGATGCCCAGGTGTGCCCCGTGGCGCCGCACCGCTTCTTGCATCATCTCGGGGTGCGTGGAGCCGCAGGCGACGTTGATGTTGGCGCCGTCCGGCTGGTCGGCCAGCACGATCACCTCGGCCCCCAGGCGCTGGTAGACCTCCGGCGCCAGCTGATAGGCGGCGCCGTTGGCGCAGTCGACCACCAGCTTCAGCCCCCGCCAGGGGCGGGCCGCATGGGCAGCGGCC
>JAMDAP010000108.1 GCA_023484675.1 Bacillota bacterium | reverse complement strand
GCGTCCGGCATGCTGGTCATGGTGGCGGCCACCATGACCAGCATGCCGGACGCTCCAAAAAGGAGCAGGGGGGGCTGTTGGCTGCCCTCACCCTGGTGGGGCTCGCGGTGGGGATCGCCGTCACGCTGCTGTCGTGGGGAAGCAACCGGGCTGCCTTTGGCAGGATGCTGGCGATCGACGACTTCTACGTGTTCTTCGCGACCCTTTCGATGGCCGTGGCGGGGCTTGCCGTTCTGCTGTCGGCTACTTATCTCGATCGGACGGGGCTGGCCCACGCCGAATACTACGGCCTGCTCCTTTTTGGAGCGTCCGGCATGCTGGTCATGGTGGCGGCCACCAATCTGGTGGTGCTGCTGATCGGCTTGGAACTGCTGTCCCTATCCCTCTATGTGCTGGCGGGGTTCGCCAGGGCACGCCTGACCTCCGAGGAGGCGGCGCTGAAGTACTTCCTGCTGGGCTCCTTTGCCGTGGGAGTGCTGATCTACGGAACCGCTCTGGTGTACGGCGCGACGGGGACGCTCGACTATGCTGGCATAGCGCAAGCGGTAAAGGGCCAGCGGGAGTTGAGCCCGATGCTGCTGCTGGGGCTCGGACTGGTGCTGGTGGGGTTTGCCTTCAAGCTGTCGCTGGCTCCCTTCCACATGTGGGCGCCGGACGTGTACGAGGGGGCCCCCACCCCGGTGACTGCCTACATGGCGGTGGGAACCAAAGCGGTCGTCTTCGCCGCGCTGCTCAGGCTGCTGACGAGCGCTTTTCCCGCGGCTCAGCCAGAGTGGGCAACCATCCTTTCGGCCTTGGCGGTGCTGACCATGGTGGTGGGCAACGTGGCCGCGGTGGTTCAAAGCAATCTCAAACGACTTCTGGCCTACTCCTCGATAGCCCATGCCGGCTACATACTGATGGCGGTGGTGGCTGGCGGGAAGGCAGGCACCGACGCTGTGCTCTTCTACCTGGTGGCCTACACGGTGATGAACTTCGGTGCCTTCGCTGTGCTGGTTGCCGTGGGGGAAGGGCGGGAGGAGAAGCTCTCGCTGGAGGACTATACCGGCCTGGCTAGGCGGAGCCCTTGGTTGGCGGCGGCGATGGCGCTGTTCATGCTGTCGCTGGCGGGCGTCCCCCCCACCGCGGGGTTTTTGGCGAAGCTGTACGTCTTCAGCGCTGCTCTCCAGGGCGGTTATCTATGGCTGGCGGTGGTGGGGATTGCGACCAGCATCGTAGCCCTCTACTACTACCTTAAGGTGGTAGTGGCCATGTACATGGCGGAGCCGGTGGCTGGGCGGGCGGGCCCTATCCCCACGGGCTCCATGGCGGTCGTCGTGGTTGTGGCCGCCTTCTTCACCCTCCAGTTGGGGGTTCTGCCAGGTCTTTTCCTCAATCTCTGGCAACTGCCGCTGGTGCAGGCGCTGGGATTGTAGTCATCTGTTGGGGCGACCCGCCGAGTCGCCCCTCCGTCCCCTTTCGGCACTCCAGGTAGGGGCACGTTCAGTCGCGCCCCTACTGCTCTTTCATGCCCAGGAACTTCAGGATGCCGTTCGCCACTCCCTGGGCAGCACGGTCCGGCTGCTCCAGAAGCAGTTGACGATCGCGGTAGGTGCTGAGGAACCCCATTTCCAGGATAACCGAGGGCGTCGTGGGAGCCACCGCGTGGTCCAGGCTTCGGTAGTCGAACGCGTAGTAGGCCCACATATTGGCGGTGATGGTGGAGGGGTGGTTCTGAAGCCCCGTGCGGGCTTGATACTCCTCGGCTATGGATTGCAGCAGGGCGTCATCTTTGTCGGGGATCTTGCTCCAGCGCGCACGGGCCAGCTTATAGCCGGATAGGCTGGTGTTCGAGTTGGCGTCGCCGTGGAGGGCGACGAAGGCACCAGCTTTGTAGCCAATCGGCACTGTGGCCGGGATCAAGTCCACCTGCAGGCTCTGCTTCTCGAGCAGCCCCACAACCCGGCGAGCGATATCCAGGTTCACATCAACTTCTCTCCATCCGTTGCCTGCGGCGCCGGTCGAGCCGACCAGGGCAGAGAGCTCTCGGGGCAATTCGGAGTTCTTCCAGTGTCCTACCTGGATCCCCACTCGGGGCCGCGGCTGGGCGGCGGTTGGGGACGGAAGGGGTGCTACTGAGGCTTGAGGC
The DNA here is from genome assembly GCA_023484675.1 of Bacillota bacterium. The sequence goes on along the minus strand of JAMDAP010000108.1, from coordinate 773 downwards.
TCCGGTGTGGCCGTGGGCGCGTCCGCGGGATCGGTGAAGTCAGTGGGGCTAAAGGAGGAGGGTGCAGACTCCCGGCCACGTTCGCCTCGGGATGTGGGCGGGGCGCCGTTGCGGTCTGGTGGCGAGGCCGGCGCTTCCCGCAGGGAGGCGCTGTCCGGTTCCGTGATAGGGCTGGCCACGGCGGGAGGCGGCGCCACCGGCTGGAAGGCGCGCCCCAGGGGCATTCCTCCCGCGGCGGAGGTGATCAGGACGATTCCAAGAAGGATCGCGAAGCGGCGCGCAGTTGTTTCACGAGGCCTCGGTCGGTGCAAGAAGGTCACCTCCGTTCAAGTGCTGCGGCCGGCGCAGGGCGCTCCAGGCCGGAGGAAGCCTCCGGTAGAGCAGCCGTGGCCGCGCCAGGGCCAAGTTCTGGAATTGCGGTGGGATCTCGGGTAAGACCTGGTGGTGCCGCGAGGCGTTGCCGGTAGAAGGCAATAATTGATAACGAAGTATACCAGGAACGGAGATATTGTCCATAGCAATTATGGGAGAAAAGCAGCAAGAAAATAGAAAAGCAAGTAGTTGATGAGGAAGACGAGCTGGTGTATAGCTGCGCTGGGCCGGGGTGGGGACGAATCAGGGGCCGGGTCAACAGCGGTGCTTGTGTGTTGACCCGGCCCCTGTCGCGTTTGATGCCTGTTTGGGGTTGGATCGAGGTCAGGCCCTCGTCTTTGATCGCGGCAGTCTATTGGCTTTTCTGGGGGTTTCCGGGATCCGGGGCCTCCACCATCACC
>JAMDAP010000046.1 GCA_023484675.1 Bacillota bacterium | reverse complement strand
CGAGCAGGTCGAGGTGGACGCCCACATCGGCGGAACGCAGGCTCAGGTCCACCAGCAACACGGACCGCGCCCCGTCCCTGGCCAGGGCGGCGGCCAGGTTGGCGGCCAGGGTGGTCTTGCCCACGCCGCCCTTGGGACCGCAGAAGGCCACCACCGCCGGCGCAGGGCGACTTGGCGGGCCCGCATCCACGATGGGAGCCGTTGAGTTGCCGGCCGTCTCCCCCGCCGGAGAGCGGGCAAAGAGGCGCAACAGCCCCTCAGGCGGGCGCCCGGTGGCGCCGGCGAGGGGGGAATCCGGACCTCCCGGCGGCTCGGGTCCGGCCAGGATCGCTCGCAGCATCTGACCAGGAGTGGTCTGAGGACCGAAGGACCAGTCCGCTCCTGCCGCCCCCTCTCCCGGCTGCAGCACCACAGCCAGGCGAAGCTGTGGGTTGAGAGCGCGGAGGCGTGGCAGGGCCTGTTCGGGTGGCCAGTCGTCCAGCCCTTCCCGAGTGATGAGCAGGACGTCGGCCGGACAGTCTCGCACAAGTGGAAGGAGAAAGGTCAGGTTCGGCACCTGGCCCGACAGGCGCAGCCCGCCTTGCCGAAGCACAGCCGCCGCCAATTCGGGGGAATCACCCACCAAGAAGATCCTGGTCATGGAGTCCCTCCAACCGGCTCCGTCGCCGGCACGTCCGGCGCAGCCCCGCTCGCCGTGGTTTCACCCGGCGCCCACGCCGGCGGAGACGGCAGCGGGAAGGACATCTGCCCCGACAAACTGCCGGCCTTGGCTCGGAAGCCTCCCAGGGTCAGAAACAGCTGCCCGTGTTCCAGGTAGAAGGCCAGTTGTTCGGCCTCTTGCGACGTCACCGCCAGCAGAACCCCAAGGAAGCCCGGATCCTTGTTCTCCTTGACCTCCAGGGGCAGGCCGCGATCCGTTCGAATGTCAAGAACCCGAGCCCCGTGCAGAACTGTGCCGGCCCCCGACCGCCCCATCTTCTGCTCGCTGGGGACAAAGATCACGTCCACCCGATCCCCGGCGGCAACCGCGCCGCCCAGGCCACGCCCCAGATTCAGCGGGACAAACATGGCTCGTTCGTTGGGCGCCAGTTGGGTCAGGAACCCCCGGTCGGCCTCATCCCCCGACAGCTGCGGAACGAGAATCTGCTCGCCCTGATGCACTGGAACCAGGGAGTACCGGCCAACCACCGCACCCGCCTGGGCCGCAGCCTCCGGATGGACCCCCGAAGCATGCACGGCAGCCGGCCGCACCATCTCCTCCGTGATCTGGGCCCCGGCGGCAATGTCCTGCGCCGCCACGATCACGCTCACCCTCTGCCCCGCCGCCGCCAGGTAATGGAAGATGAACAAAGTCGTCGCCGCGGCTGCTGCCAGGGCCAGGAGCACGTAGACCTGTTCCCGCACCCATCGTACCCATCGGCTCGTGCCAACCCCCTCCTTCCAACGCTCCTCGACAAGACCGGCTCGACCGGTGAGGCCATTGTACCCCTGGCACTTATTTCCAGTCAAAGCAAAAGCCTCGACATGGCGCGGGTTTTGCGGCACAAAGGTTTGGCTCGGCACGGTCCCATAGGTGTGGACTTTGTCGCACGGTTTGTCGCCCGAGGTGGAAAGGATGCGGCAAGCAACCGTCGACTCTGAGGCCCAAACCCCCGGGTCGGGTGGCCTGCTTCCCCTGCTCACTCTGTGTCCTGAACCGGGGCACGAGGAGGGGGAAAATGGCCGTGTTCCGACGCCTTGGGGTTTTCCTTTTGGTTGCGGCCCTGGCCCTGTCGATCGCACCGCCGCGGGCCCAGGCCTCTGGTCGGGACCCATGGTACACCGACGTGGGTGGCAACTGGGCAGAAGTCTACATTCGAAGCCTGTGGGAGGAGGGGCTGACGGACGGCATCCTGGAGAGCTGGTTTTTCTGGAGACGCCGCGCCTACTTCACACCCCTGGCCTATTCCAGCCGGGGCGAGTACGCCATGCTGGTGGCCAAGACCTTCGGCCTGCCCCTGAATACCGCCGGTTCGCAGTTATTCGTCGATGTGCCGCCGGACTTCAGGCTATACCGCAACAAGACAGCCTACCCGTTCCTTCAGGCGGCGGGCGTGGCCAGCATCGTCCAAGGGGACGGCTCCGGACGCTTCTACCCCAATGCATTGATCCCCAGGGAACAGGCAGTGGCCATGCTGGTCAGGGCGCTGGACCTGGGCCCCCTGGCCCGGAGCATGCCGCCCGGGGAGGTCCGTCAGATCCTGGGTCGGTACCGCGACGGGCTCAGCGTCCAGCCGTCGCTGCGCTCCGAGTTCGCGGCAGCCGTTAAGCTTCGTATCATCAACGGTTACCCGGACGGCACCCTTCGGCCAGGCACCTGGCTGGACCACGCCCAGGGGGTCACCATTCTCTACCGTTCCGCCATGATCCGGGCGCAAGCCCTGGTCAACCCCTTCTCCCCCGACGGCGACGGCGACCAGGACCTGACCACCTTCGCCCTGACGTCGCTCAAGAACGGCAACGCCCGCTCCTGGGCCCTGGCCATTACCCTCTATGATGAAAGGAACATCGTCCGGACCTTTAGCGGCACAGGGCCAGCCCCCGCCGCCCTCACCTGGGACGGGCGCGATTGGGCGGGCCGGCTCCTGACGCCGGGAACTTACTACTACCGGCCCTATCTTGTGGACCGGCTCGGCCAGAAGCTGACCGGCGTGATGAAGCCGGTCACCCTGGAGTTCAGGTCGCTGTCGGCCTACTTGGATCCATCCCTGGCGGCGCCGGGAAGCCGCTTTACCGTGACGGCGCTCACCGGTGGGCGGGCCGGCGGGGTGACGGCCCACCTTGGCTCGCCCGCGTCCCCGGGTGTTCCCCTGCGCCCCAACGAACCAACCGACCACGACACCAACCGGTGGGTGGGCGTGATGTCCGTTCCCCTGGGTCAAAGAAACGGGCTTTGCCCCGTTGGCCAAGGCCC
>JAMDAP010000111.1:310-2956 GCA_023484675.1 Bacillota bacterium | reverse complement strand
GCTGCGCACCTTCAGCCGCGGCGTGGTTCACTGCGGCGGGCATGAGGGCTTCTTCGCTCTGGGCGAAGTGCGCCAGACCTGGAAGCAGGGGCTCTACCCGGCGGGAGCGCTGACGGCGGAATGGACCTGCCCGCAAACCCAGCGCCACCTCACCCTGCATGTTCAGGGTGCGGCTGACAAGGAACTGGCTGCGGTGCTGACGCTCCTGGCCAACCTGCGCTGTCATTAGCGGATGGCGCGGAACAGCCGCGACCCGCCCCCGGCTTGCGCTCCTGCGTGAGCCTTGGCGGCGCCGGCCCCCGATCAGACGGCAGCGCCCGCCAGGGTGATCAGCGAGGCGACGATCAGCACGATGCCCCACCACTGGCGCCTCTCGAGGGGCTCCTTCAGGAAGTACGCCGCCAGCCACAGCGTGAGTACCGGCGACGAGGCGGAAACCGGAGCCACCACCCCCACCGCCGCCCGGGACACGCCCAGGTTGTAGGCAACGGCGGCAATGGTGTCAAGCAGGCCGAGCAGGGCGAACCAGCCCCAGGCGGAGCGGCCGAGGGCGCCCCGATCCGGCGGCGTGGCGCCTTGAGCCGGGCTGGCGTCTTGAGGCGGCGCCGGACGGCGTCGGACAAGCAGCAGGGCCCCAACCAGGGCCGCCGGCAGTTTCATCCACAGCGCCGCCTCGACAGCGCCCACGCGCGAGGCCACAGGTTTCAGGATCGTGTTCATGACAGCGAAGGTGCCCAGGGCCACCAGGGCCCAGCCCGCACCCGGCGCCAACCGCGCCATCCACCGCGACGGGGATTCGGCCCGCGCCGCCGCCGTTTCCGACACGCCGGAGTCTGCAGCGCCAGCATCCTGCCCCCCTGCCGAGACCAGGATCACCCCGCCCATATTGGCGGCCACGGCGGCCCACTGCAGCAGGGAGAGACGGTCCCCCAGGACAAACGTCCCCAGCAGGGCGGCGGCCATGCTCCAGGAAGCGGTGATGGGTGCAACGATGGACACCTCGCCCTTGCCGAGGGCCTGAAACAGGCTCAGGTTGGCCAGAAGGTAGAGCAAGGCCAGGGCCGTCAGGGGCAGCAGGCCGGTGAGTTCGGGCCAGGGGCTCTTGCCCAGGGCCCACAGGGCGACGAGCAGCAACGGTACCCCCGCCACCTGCATGCCCACGAAGACCTGGAGCGGCTGCACCCGGCCGAGAATCAGCTTGAGGAGAAAATCAAGGGTGCCCCAGCCGAGCAGGCTGAGGCTCCCGAAGAAGGCGCCGAGGAGTGCTGGGTTCACCTGATCCATCAACGGCTAGCGAGGTCCGGCCGGCGGCAGCTGGCGCTTGTGTTCGCTGCGCTGGTTCATCGCCTGAATCCTGGCCGCCACCTCCGGCCTGGCCTCGCCAGTCAGGATGTAGCGGTCGAGTTCCTCATAGCTCATGCCCATTTCGGTCTCGTCCGTCTGGCCGCTCCAAAGGCCGGCGGACGGGGCCCTGTCGATGACCGGCCGGGGCACCCCGAGGTACTCCGCCAGCTCCCGCACTTCTTGTTTCACCAGATTGGCCAGGGGCAGCAGGTCAACGCCGCCGTCGCCGTACTTGGTGAAGTAACCGACCGTGGCCTCGCTCCTGTTGCCCGTCCCCACCACCAGGTAGTTCAGGCGGTTGGCGTGAAAGTACAGGGTGATCATCCGCAGCCGCGGCTTCAGGTTGGCCACGGCCAGAGGCGGCGGCGACTCCAGCCCCTCGCCGAGCAACGCCAAAAAGCGGTCGTAGACGTCGTCCAGGACCACGCGGCGAACGGCAATGCCGAAGGCGTCGGCGACGAGCTGGGCGTGTTCGGCGTCCTCGGGGCTGGAATGGGCCGGCATGATGACGCCGAGCACATCGGGGCCAAAGGCCCTCTGGCAGAGGCCAGCCACAACAGCTGAATCGATGCCGCCGGACAGCCCCACAACGGCGCCGGCGGCGCCGGCCTCCCGGCCCTGATCGCGCAGCCAGGCCACCAGCCGGTCGGCGCGCTCGCTGACCACGGACATATGCACAGGCCTCCTCAGTCTGACAGTTTTCCTTCCTTAACTCTTGGGTTTTCGCGCCGGCCTGCCCGGAATCCTGTTCCCTGTCAGGTTGTGAGAAAGGGCCCGCCCCAAGTTGGGGCAGGCCCTTGGGCTTCACTGCGCGCGCCATGCACTGCGCCTGCAGGCCGCAAACGCGCAGGCTCAGCGCAACAAGTCCTGGAAGAGCACGCTGGAGAGGTAGCGTTCGCCGGTGCTGGGCAGCACCACGACGATCAGCTTGCCCTTGTTCTCGGCACGCTTGGCGACGCGGAGCGCCGCACTGACCGCAGCCCCGGAGGAGATACCGCATAGCAGCCCTTCCTCCTTCACGAGGCGCCGGGCCACGTCCACCGCCTCCTGGCTGGCAACCGGGATGATCTCGTCCAGGACCTTCGTATTCAGGTTGGCGGGGACAAACCCGGCCCCAAGGCCCTGAATCTTGTGCGGGCCTGGCTGACCGCCTGAGAGCACCGCCGACTCTGCCGGCTCCACCCCCACCACCTTAATCGAGGGCTTCTTCTTTTTGAGCACTTCGGCCACGCCGGTGATGGTGCCGCCGGTACCCACGCCGGCGACGAAGATGTCCACCTTGCCCTCGGGGTCGCGCCAGAT
>JAMDAP010000111.1:0-300 GCA_023484675.1 Bacillota bacterium | reverse complement strand
GCTGCGGCATCCAGGAGTGGGGCGTCTCGGCCACGATCTCCTCCGCCCGTCGGATGGCCCCCTTCATGCCCTCCGACCCCGGGGTCAGCACCAGCTCCGCGCCATAGGCGCGAAGCAAGGCGCGCCGCTCCAGGCTCATGCTCTCAGGCATGGTCAGGATTAGCTCGTAGCCGCGGGCAGCGGCGACGAAGGCCAGGGCGATGCCCGTGTTACCGCTGGTCGGCTCGACGATCACCGTGTTCTTGGTCAGGATGCCACGGCGCTCAGCGTCCTCGATCATCGCCAGGCCGATACGATCCT
>JAMDAP010000162.1 GCA_023484675.1 Bacillota bacterium | reverse complement strand
ATGCAAGTCCCCCATCTTGGCCTGCCCATCTAGTGGCCGCCCAGAAAACGCGCCCCCAACTGGCGGTAGATGGATACCGCCTGAATCACTTCGTCTGCCCTCACGTACTCGTCCGCGGCGTGGGCCTGGCAAAGGCTGCCCGGGCCCAGGATGACCGTGGGGATTCCCACACTGCGCAGCTTTGACATGTCAGACCCGGCGGAGAAGCCACCCGGCCGGGAGGGGCCGCCCAAAACCTGATCCCGCGCCCAAAGGGCCATCTGCACGAAAGGGTCATCCACCGGCGTTTCGGAAGGGACCGTGGCTGTCAACACCTCTGGTTCATCCACCCGCAGGTCGGGTATCTCGGCCCGCAGCCGCTCCAGGATGTCTGACAGCTCGCCGAACGCCTTGCCATGTGTCTCGCCTGGGACCAAGCGACGGTCGATGACCAGTTGAACGCGGTCGGGGATGGTATTTGGCCGGGCACCGCCGCTGCACACGGTTACCGCCGCGCTTGGCGCCCCGACCAAGGGGTGAGGTTGAGCGACCAGGCGCGAGCACAGGCGGTCGTATTCCAGGACGAACCTGGCCGCATGGCTGATGGCATTTCGCCCGAGTCCCGGCCGTCCCGAGTGCGCCGCCCGCCCGTGGAAAGTGAGGCGGCGCATCAGGGTTCCCTTGTGGGCACACCTGACCTCCAGGTCGGTGGGTTCTCCGACGATCGCTGCGCCGGCCGAAAAGCCTTGCTCCACCAGGTGCTTGCTGCCAATCCCACCGGCCTCCTCCCCCATCACGGCGGTCAGGATCAGCCGGCCCCGCAGGCCGCCAGGCGTCGTGGCGAGGGCCTGCAGGGCGTGAATCATGGCCACCAGGCTCCCTTTGGCGTCGCAAGCACCCCGTCCCCAGACGCAGCCATCCTTGAGGAACGGTGAGAAGGGGTCAAAGGACCACTCCTGGTCGAACGGGGCGTTAACATCCATGTGACTATTGAACGCCAGCACCGGGCCCGGTCCGAACTCCAGGATGCCGACGACGTTGGCCGCGACGGGATTCACGGGCTGGAACTCCACGTCCCCTCCGGCGGCACGCACCTTTCCGGCCACCCACTCCGCCATGGCCGACACGTCACCCGGAGGCTGCGGGGTGGCAATCGCGATCGCTTCCATCAGATCAGCCAGGACAGCTTCCATGAACATGGGTCACCCCCAAACCCTCGCCAACGTGGCGGCCAATTTGTCATACGTCGCCGGGATGCTCTCCATTGCCTGCGAATACGCCTGCTCCGAGACCTCCGGTTGCTTCAACCCCGTGCCGGTAACCACGCATACCACCGTCTCCTCCGGATCCACCTCCCCCCTGGCCACCATCTGCCTTAACGCAGCCAGGGGGGCCGCCCCCGCCGGTTCGCTGAAAATGCCCTCTGCTCCCAGTTCGCGCACTGCCGCCAGGATTTCTTCATCCGAGACCGCTTCCACCGTTCCCCCGGACTCGTAGACACAGCGCAGCACCCGCCGGCCACCCTGCAGGGGCGCGTCGGCCGCGATGCTTTCAGCCAGGGTGCCCCTGGCGTGGCCGGTGGGGCTGGCCTCCCTTGCTCCCGCCCGGAAGGCGTGGATGAAGGGCGAAGTGGCTGATGGCTGGACCGCCGTCATCCGGGGACTCCTTTGAATCAACCCTAACTTCAGCAGTTCCTGAAACCCTTTCCACGCCCCGTAGATGCCTCCCCCGGTGCCCACGGGGTGGATCATCCGGTCCGGAGCAGCCCAGCCCAGGTCTTCGCATATCTCATAGGCGTAGGTCTTCATCGCTTCGTGGCGAACAGGGTTGATGAAGTTCACAAACTGGTAGAGCCCCAGCCCTTTTTCGGCTTCTGCCAGCAGACGGGCCACTTCAGCGAAGCTCTCGTATTCCAGCTTGATGACCTCCTGCCCGTAAGCGCGCAGCATCGCTACTTTTGCGCTCGCCGCCCAGGCCTTCACCAGGATCACCGCCTGCATCCCGGCTCGGCGGGTGTAAGCGGCGAAGGAGGCTCCGGCATTGCCGGAAGTGAAGGTGAGGCCCCGGCGGATGCCAAGTTCCCTGGCCTTGCTGATCGCCAGCGAAAACCCACGGTCCTTGAAGCTGCCAGTGGGCATCAGGGTGTCGTTCTTGAAGTACAGGTGCCGGAGGCCCAACCGGGGACCAGCCGCCAGCGACTTCACCAGCGGTGTTCCTCCCTCGCCCAGGGTTACAATGCTCTCCTCCGACCGCAGGGGCAGGAACTCCCGCCACTTCCAGATCGACGGCTTGCGCGCAGCGATCTTTCGGCGATCGAGCCTTCGCCCAAGAGCCTTATAGTCATAGACCGTTTCGAGGAAACCCCCGCACTGCCGACACGTGTTGACCAACTCGGCGGCCTCGTACGTCGACCCGCAGTCATCGCACCGGTACCCCACTGCAAACATGCCGATCATCCCTTGCCCGCTCCGGCAGGCTCGTTCATCGCCCATCCGCTGATCCGGGCGTCCGGATGGTACCCCAGACCGGAAGAAGCCTTGAGCGCCGCCGTCAGCAACTCTGGTGCGTATCGCTCCGCCTGCGAAGGGGTCATCCTGCTCGCCGGAGCGGAGATGCTGATGGCCCCTACCGCCCAGCCCTGGTAATCGAGGATCGGAGCCCCAATGCAGACGACGCCCAGGCGATTCTCGTTGTCGTCGATCGCGTATCCGCGACGGCGCACCTCGCTCAACGCTTCCAGCAGCCTGGCGTAGCTGGTGATCGTGTTGGGGGTCTGGGGTTCCAGGCCCACCCTGCTGACCACCGCGCGGACTCGGGACTCTGGCAGGTAAGCCAGGATGGCCTTGCCGGCCGCCGTGGAGTGCAGGGGGATTCGCTTCCCGATCCGCGACATGAGCCCGATCGGTTGTGGGGTGTCCAGCTTGTCGATGTAGACTCCCGCCGTTTCCTCAAGCTGGACCAGGTGAATGGTTTCCTGCGTCAAATCCA
>JAMDAP010000004.1 GCA_023484675.1 Bacillota bacterium | reverse complement strand
GCTATTCAGGAGCATACCGCTCCAAAGTGTTCCTGTCAAGGCTTGGTACGGTACCAAAAGGATCGGGGAGAAATGGGAATCGCGACCCAGGCAAGCGGGGGTCGCGATTCCCGGGGAAGGGGAGAGATGAGAGGGATACCCCTCTATTCCACGGGCTCGGGGTTAACCTCCGCCCAGGACCCGTCGCCAGCAGGCCTTCCGGGGTGCAATTTAGCTCGGGAGGCTATCAGGTTCGCCACCACACAGTAGCGGTCGCGGGACAGGCGGATGGCGCGCTCCACCTTTTCGGGCGCCACACCTTCACCCCAGACGCGATACTTGACCTCAATCATCTCAAAGGACTTGGGGTGCTCGGTGCGTTCCTCGCCGCTGACCTGCATCTCAAACCCGGTGACACTCTGGCGCATCTTGCGCAAGATCGATATGATGTCCATGCCGGTGCACCCGCCAAGGGCGACGAGCACCATCTCCGCCGGACGCGGCCCATGATTTTGGCCACCCACCTCTTCGCGTGCATCCAGGATGATGGCGTGACCCGAGCCGGTCTCGGCCCGGAACTCCATACCATCGACCCATGTGACCGTGGTCCTCTTGCTCATCTCGGTCCTCCCAGCAACTGAGACCTTCATTTGCCCGTCCCGATAGGGGGTAGGGTACTCCGATACAACAAAACCTTACTACAGAATCTCAGGGCTGGCAAGGAGGCTCGAGTCATCACCAGCATGCCCAATGTTCACGAAAACACCCCGAGGCGCCAGGCCTCGGGGTTTTCTGTGACGCTTTGAAGCTGTCGTCCGCGGCACTCGCCGCCCGAGTTTCGGCCGGCCCTCCGCCGCGGCTAGGCCACCGCCGTATCCGACGGAGAAGGTGAGCAGTCTGCCAGGCGATTGTCGACGACGGTCAGAACCAGCCGCTGCGAGCCCTTTTTGGCCACCACGCGGCCCTGTCCGTCAAGGCTGCCCGCCTGCCAGAGAGCCAGCAGAGCCATCGCCACGGTCAGCGGCGCAGTGCGTCCGAACTCGCTTAAGTACCAGACGTAGACGTCGGGCGCCAAGCCTTGCAGCATATGCACCTGATGAACGTGCCGCTTGCTGCCCTTCTCCTCCACCAGGATCTGCTGATCCTTCCAGGCGTGAAGGGCGAAGCGGCCTTCCTTGCCGGTGCGCTCCGCCACCAAGACGCCTTCGACGGCGGCCTTCTGCACCTGCGTGCGGCGCAGGGCACACATGGTTCGCAGGGTCGCTGTGCGTGCCGCCCAATCGGGGCCGGCGGCCATTGCTGCCAGTTCCCGCCAACCGGCGACCTGGACCGAGCGCAACCACTCTTCCGGGGCGGAAAGCCCATCCAGCAGATGATTGGGAGACACCGCTGCCGGGGGATTCGCTTCCATGGAAGGCGCGTGTGCGTCGGTGACCGGGGTCGTCTGGGCCTCTGCCGCCATGGGAGGAACAGGAACAGCGGCGGCAGCGGTTGCAAAAGCCGCGGTTGCCGGAGCTGCCACGGCCGCTTCGGTTCCCAGCTTGGCAGCGACGGCGGGCTTGGCCTCCGGCTCCTTGGCTGCTGCAGCCTTTGCCGTGCTGCGGCGCGAGCGCCGGGCCGGCTTGGCCTCTTTCTTCTCCTCGGCAGCCTTGGCCGGCTGCGTCCTGGCTGCGGTGGCCGGCGCAGGTTCAGCGGCCTTGCCCGGTGCTGCCTTGGCTGACGCGATTTCGGCCGCCTTGACAGGCGCCGGTTTGGTCACGCCGGGCTGAACTGTCTTGGCCTGCGTCTGGCTTGGCTTGTCCACCCGAGCGGCGGGCGCCTGGACCGGCTGACCGTTGCCATTGCCGGCCGCCGCCACGGGAGCCAGCCGTTCCGCGGTGAAGGCCGAGGGCGTGCCCAAGGGGCGACGGCGAGAACGGCGGTAGCCGTAGCGGCCATCCTCCTGCCCGGGCGGCACGAACACGGGCGGGTACTGTTCGGGCAGCGCATTGCCCTTGATCTCATTGCAGGTCTTGTGCGCCAGCTGCAGGTTGCCGAGGACGTCCGGCCCGCCCTGGCTGGACGGGAGGCGGTGGTCCTGCGTGCACTCCTCCAGCGAGGCGATGGCGCCGCCGCACAGGGAGCAGGTCAGCGGTTCGCGCCGGACCTGCACCAGGAAACGCTTGCGGGCATCCCCCATCGGGAACAGCCAATGACCGCTGCGGTGCTGCAGGACAATACCCAGGCTCTTGGCCAGTTCCAATTCCTCATCGGTGAGGATGCCCTCCACCAGATGCATGGTGTGGTGATAGACCAGATTGGCGCCCTCATGCCAGGGGATCGCTGTAACGATGGTCCGCGAGTTGAGCGTGACCCAGGAAGCGGCAAGGCGAGCGCGGCCCAGCGGCAACGTACCGGGGTGGACCTTGGCCAACCATCCGGCCACCACATAGGGCTGCTCTGCCTCCTCCTGACCCCATGCCTGCGGTCCGCCGGTGGTCTGCACCCGCAAGACATCGGCAACCCAGGTCAGCTCTCCCGCCTCATTGCGCAGAAAGAGCGTGTCGCCCACTTCAACCCCGCGAGGCCCAGGCAGCAGCACCAGCCGCTGCTGATCGGCAACGGGAATGGAGGCACGGAAAAATACCTTTTCTTCTAGAACGTGAATGCCCAAACGATTTCTCCTTTCAGGGACAAGTGGCGTCCTCCGTTACTCAGTATACAGAATTCTTGGTCCAGAGCCAAACTTTTATGCTGGGCAGCTTCATATTTGGCGTGGAGCAGAGTGTGGTGTTCTCCCCCCAGCGGGGGAATCCTTTCTGCAGGACAAGCCGCGGTCGGAGGCGAACCCTCCTACGATTCCACACCTTGCAGCAATCCAGCCGGGCAGGCCAGGCAAGGGCCCCCGGCACGAAGGAGCGATGCCCATGCCTGTCATTACCGTAGAGATGCTCCCTGGCCGCACCGCGGAACAGAAGCGCGAGCTGATCAGCGTCTTCACCCGCGAGTTCGTCCGCATCTGCAAGACCAAGCGGAG
>JAMDAP010000035.1 GCA_023484675.1 Bacillota bacterium | reverse complement strand
AGGTGGCGGCGGCGGAGCCCCTGCTGCCGGACCGCCTGCCCGCTCCCCGCCGGGTCACCACCGTCACCGGCGTTTCCGCCGCGCCCACGGTCTCCGGCATCATCGCCCGCCTCAACCAGGTGGAGGCCCTGCAGGTGGAATTGGCCGTGGTGGACAATGAATACTACGGCCACTCGGTGACCGTAGCCGGCCTGCTCACCGGCCAAGACGTCGCGGCCGCCCTGCGCGGCCGCGACCTGGGCGACTCCGTCTTCTTGCCCGAGGTCATGTTCCGGGAGGGCGGAGAGGAGCGCGTCACCCTGGACAACTGGGGCCTGACGGACCTGGAGCGGGAACTTGGCAGGCCCGTGCACCGGCTGCCCCGGGACGGCCGGATTGCCCTGGAAACGCTGCTCGGACTACCCCTTGAGCCAAGCCTGCGCCTTCCCGCCCCCAGGCGGGCCTTGGCCGCGGCCCGGGCGCGGCGCCAGGCCCGAACCGCCAACTAGGCCACGACCCCGGGGCTCGCTCCTGGGCCGACCGCCGTCTCCGCGCTCCGTACCCACTGCAGCTTGGCAAGGAGAAAGATTGCATGAAACCGATTGTTGCCATTGTGGGCCGCCCCAACGTGGGCAAGTCCACACTTTTCAACCGCCTGATCCAGCAGCGGCTGGCCATCATCGAGAATGAGCCGGGCATCACCCGCGACCGTATTTATGGCGAGAGCGAGTGGAATGGCCGGCCTTTCACCGTCGTCGATACGGGCGGCATCTTGAGGGGGGACGGCGAGCCCCTGGTCAGCCAGATCCGAAACCAGGCCGAACAGGCGATGGCCGACGCCGACGTCATCCTCTTCCTGGTGGACGCCCGGACCGGCGTCAACCCCCTCGACCAGGACGTAGCCGACCTTCTCCGCCGCACCGGCAAGCCGGTGGTCCTGGTGGCCAACAAGGTGGAGAACCTGCGGGTGGAGGAGGAGAGCCTGGAGTTTTACGCCCTCGGCCTGGGCCAGCCCTGGGCCCTGTCCGCCGCCCACGGCCTGGGCACCGGCGACCTTCTGGATCACATCGTTTCCCTTTTCCCGCCGGCAGGAGAAGAGGCGGAGGAGCCCGAAGATTCCCTCATCAAAATTGCCGTCATCGGCCGTCCGAATGTGGGCAAGTCGTCGCTGGTCAATGCCCTGCTGGGCCAGGAGCGGATGATCGTCTCCGACCTGGCGGGCACCACCCGCGACGCCGTGGACGCCATGCTGGAGAAGGACGGCCGCCGCTACCTGCTCATCGACACGGCCGGGCTCAGACGCAAGGGCAAGATCGAGGAGGCGGTGGAGCGCTACAGCGTGCTGCGCTCCCTGCGTGCCGTGGATCGTTCCGACGTGGTACTGCTGGTGCTGGACGCCTCATTCGGCATCGCCGAGCAGGATAAGCGCATCGCCGGCTACGTGGAGGAACAAGGCAAAGCGCTCATCCTCATGGTCAACAAGTGGGACCTGGTGGCCAAGGACGACCGCACCATGGACCAGTTTCGGACCGTCCTGAAGAAGGAGCTGGCCTTCGTCGGCTACGCCCCCAGCCTCTTCATCTCCGCCCTCACCCAACAGCGGGTGCAAAGAGTGTTGCCGTTGGTGGACGAGGTCATGGCGGCGTACAGCTTCAAGGCCTCGACCGGCGTGCTCAATCAGGTGATTGAGGAGGCCATGGCGGTCAGCCCGCCGCCGCCCGGTGAGCGCTCCAAACGCTTGAAGATCTATTACGTGACTCAGGGCGGCACACGTCCCCCGATCTTTCTCTGCTTCGCCAACGACCCGCACCTGATGCCTGCCCCGTACCGCCGGTACCTGGAGAGCAAGCTGCGGGAGGCCTTCCCCCTGGAGGGCACACCCATCCGCCTGGTGATGAAGGCACGCGAGCGCGAGTAGGAGTGGGGCTCATGCTGGTTTCGGTTGCCGCCGTGGCGGCTGCCTATCTGATCGGCGCTATCCCCTTTGGGTTCCTGATGGGCCTCTGGGCCAAGGGCGTGGACATAAGGCGCTACGGCAGCGGCGCTACCGGAGGCACCAACGTGCTGCGGGTGCTGGGCTGGGGCCCTGCGCTGACGACCGCTCTGTTGGATGCAGCCAAGGGGACGGTCGCCACGCTGCTGGGCGTCTATCTGGACCATGGCACCGCCGCTCCCTTCGGCCTTCCCGGCCCCGGCTGGCTGGCCGCCTTCTGCGGCCTGGCGGCCGTGGCGGGCCACTCCTGGCCGATATACCTGGGCTTCAAGGGCGGCAAGAGCGTGGCCACCGGCGCCGGTAGCATGCTGGCCCTGTTCCCGTTCTACATCTTCCTCGGCCTGCCGGTGTTTCTGCTCGTCGTAGCCCTGACCCGATTTGTCTCCCTGGGGTCCATCCTCTCCACACTGACCATCACTTTGCTGGTCATCTTCCGGCAGCCCCTTCTCAGCGATAAGGTCTGGGCCCTGGGCATCGCCTTGATTGTCATCTACCGCCACAACGCCAACATCAAGCGCCTGCTGGCCGGTACCGAGAGCCGCTTTGGCCAGCGGGTGCAGAGCAAATGAACGCGACCAGGCGGGCTGCCGTGGTACCCGCTGGGGCCTGGGGAACGGCCCTGGCGATGCCGCTGGCGGCCAACGGCTTTGAGGTTCGGCTCTGGATGCGCCGCGCCGATGCCGCCGCGGCCTTTTTGTCGTCCCGAACGCACCCCCACCTGCCCGGAGCCGGCTTTCCACCCGGGGTGCTCGCCACGGCAGACCTGGCAGAGGCGATAGACGGGGCCGACCTGGTGGTCCTGGCGGCTCCCAGCCGGGCCCTGCGGGAAGTGCTGGCGCCTCTCCGCCCGCTGCTGGGGCGGTCGACGATGCTGGTGTCGGTGACCAAGGGCATCGAGCCGGACAGCCTCCTTCGCATGTCGCAGGTCGTGGCTGCCGAACTGCCCGACTCTGCTCGCCTGACGGTGCTCTCCGGCCCCAACTTCGCCATCGAGGTGGCCCGGCGCCAGCCCACCGCCACCGTGGTGGCCGGCCGGGACTCAGGCGACGCGGCAGCGGTGCAGGAGGCCTTCATGACCCGGGACTTCCGCGTCTACCCCCACAATGACCTGGGCGGTGTGGAGCTGGGCGGTGCCCTGAAGAACGTCATCGCCCTGGCCGTCGGCATTGCCGATGGCCTGGGGGTCGGCCACAACGCCAGGGCCGCCCTCATCACCCGCGGCCTGGCAGAGATGGCTCGCCTGGGCGTGGCTCTGGGCGCACACCCGCTGACCTTCGCCGGCCTCGCCGGCATGGGCGACCTGGTGCTCACCTGCACCGGCGACTACAGCCGCAACCGCCGGGCCGGCCTGGCTGTGGGCCGGGGCGAACCGCTGGAGCGGGTGGTGGCTTCCCTCGGCGTGGTGGAGGGCGTGCCCACCACCCGGGCCGCTCTCACCCTGGCCCGCCAGCGGTCGGTGCCCATGCCCGTCACCGAGCAGGTCCACCGCGTGCTCTACGAAGGGGTGCCGCCCCGTGAAGGCGTGATGGCCCTGATGGCCCGGGAGCGCGCCTCCGAACACGATGCTCCGGCGCCAGAGGGGCCGGCTGACCTCTTCCCCGACGCCGGCGGTCACCTGTCCCTCTACCTCAAGAAGGGCAGTCAAACCCGGCCGCAAACGACACGGAAGACCTGACCAACCCGTCGCCCAAAGTACAGGCCGGTGCTGCTTTCGCGCACCGGCCCGCTTCCTTTTGTCCTGCCGGCCCAGGAACGAAATTCATGGGGCCTGTCATATCCCTTTACCGTCAACGCATAGGTATGGATTGACCTTGGGTACGGGCCTTGGCGATGGGGGTGAACGCCGGTTGTGACGGTCACGGTGCGGCGTCGTGTAATCGAGAGCACGTAGGGAGGGAAGAGCGGGTGGAGGAGAAGTTCAACATCTACGAAGACATCGCCCAGCGGACCGGCGGCGACATATACATCGGCGTGGTCGGCCCGGTCCGTACCGGCAAGTCTACTTTCATTAAGAAGTTCATGGAGACCCTGGTCCTGCCCCGGATTGAGGACCAATACGCGCACGATCGGGCCAGGGACGAACTGCCCCAGTCCGGCGGCGGCAAAACGATCATGACCGTGGAGCCCAAGTTCGTGCCGGACGAGGGCGTGGCCATCACCGTGGGCGAGAACCTGGCTCTGCGGGTGCGCCTGGTGGACTGCGTCGGTTATACCGTGGAGGGAGCCTCCGGCTACCTGGACGAGGCCGGCAACCCCCGCATGGTGATGACCCCCTGGTTCGATCACGAGGTGCCCTTCCAGGAGGCGGCGGAGCTTGGCACCCGCAAGGTGATCGCCGAGCACTCCACCATCGGCCTGGTGGTCACCACAGACGGCTCCGTCACCGACCTGGCCCGGGGCCAGTACCTGGAGGCGGAGGCGCGAGTGGTTAACGAGTTGAAGGAACTGGGCAAGCCCTTCGTCGTTCTGCTCAACACCATCCGGCCGTACGCCACCGAGACCATGGAATTGGCCGGGGAGCTGGAAGAGAAGTACGATGTCCCGGTCATCCCCATGGACTGCGCCGCGCTTACCGGTGACGACGTCAACCTCATCCTGGAGCAGGTCCTCTACGAGTTCCCGGTTAAGGAACTGGAGGTTAACCTGCCCAAGTGGGTGGAGGAACTGGATGCCGCCCACTGGCTGCGGCAGCAGTTCGAGCAGGCTATCCGCGAAGCCATGGAGCCGGTGCACCGGCTGCGCGACGTCGACCCGGCCGTCAGCAAGCTGTCCGCCTATGACTTCATCCAGGACGTGGCCCTGAAGAGCATGGACATGGGCACCGGCGTGGCCGCGGTGGACCTGGGCGCGCGGGAAGACCTTTACCATCAGGTGCTGGAGGAACTGACCGGCATTCCCATCGAGGGCAAGCATACCATGATCCGGCTCATTCGCGAGTACGTCTTCGCCAAGAATGAATATGACAAGGTGGCTGCCGCCTTACGCGACGTGCGCCAGACAGGTTACGGCATGGTCTCGCCGGTGATCGCCGAGATGGCCTTCGAGGAACCGGAGCTGATCAAGCACGGCAACCAGTTCGGCGTTCGCCTTCGCGCCAGCGCGCCTTCCATCCACATGATCCGGGCCGACATCGAGACCGAAGTGACGCCGATCATCGGCACCGAGAAGCAGGGCGAGGAACTGGTTCAGTACCTGCTTGACCGGTTCGAGTCGGACCCGAAGAAGCTCTGGGAGTTTGATATCTTCGGCAAGTCGCTGCACGATCTGGTACGGGAGGGCATCCAGAACAAGCTGTTCCGCATGCCGGAGAACGCCCAGGAGAAGCTTCAGGAGACCCTCAGCCGTATCATCAACGAGGGATCCGGAGGGCTCATCTGCATCATTATCTAGCCCCTTCCGCACGGCCCGAACCGCGACGCCGCGCCCAAGGACCCTGGTCGCTCCGCCTCCACTCTCTGGTGGCGGGGTTTTTCTTGTGCGAAGGTTGCCAAACGGCGCAGGCTAAAGGAGGATTTTGGACAAGCCCGCAGAAATACCCAAGGCAAGGGCACTTCCGGCAACGCTGATGGGTTTCGGATGGGCGCCCAGCACCCGACCTGACCTAACAAATTTCAACAGTTTTCTCTCATCAGGCCCCCAAACAGCAGGAGATAGTGTTGTTGCAGCGAATACGAGGAATTGGTGGAAAGCTACCAACCGTCGCAATCATTGCCACCACTCGTTTTGCCACCACTCTTCGGAGAAGGAGGTGACATGCGTGAACAAGACTGAACTGATCGAGAAGGTTGCCCAGAAGACCGGGTTCACGAAGAAGGATTCCGGTAAGGCCGTTGAGGCCGTCCTCGGCGCCATCACCGCTTCTCTGAAGTCGGGCCACAAGGTTTCCCTGGTGGGCTTCGGCACCTTCGACGTCCGGAAGCGTGAAGCCCGCAAGGGCCGCAACCCGCAGACGGGCAAGGAGATCAAGATCGCTGCTCGCAAAGTCCCCGTCTTCAAGGCTGGCAAGCCTCTGAAGGAAGCCGTCGCCAGGTAAGGCGGGCTGGGAACGCAAAAGAAGCGCCGCAGGGCGCTTCTTTTGTTTGACCGGTCGGGTCGGGCGTGCTATATTCGGAATAACAATTTCAGAGCGCTTCTTATCCAGAGTGGTGGAGGGACTGGCCCTATGAAACCCGGCAACCCGAGAGCGAAGCCTCGTTGGGTGCCAATTCCTGCAGCCCAGTGGGCTGGGAGATGAGGACTCGGAGCTATGCCCGGTCGTACCTTATCGGCCGGGTTTTTGCATATCCGATGGACCGGGCTTTCTGCACATCCGCTGACTTCGGTGACCGGTCCCAGCCGCAGACCCATTCATTTCGGCAAGGGAGGTGGCCCCGTGCTGCTGAGTGAGCGCAAGACCGCCACGCTGTTTCGCCCGCCCTGGTCTCTGACCCTGGAGGGGGGCGGAAGCCTGGGGCCCGTCACCGTGGCCTATGAAACCTTCGGCCGTTACGACGGTCACAACGCCGTGCTCATCCTCCACGCCCTCACCGGCGACAGCCATGTGGCCGGCCGTCACCGGCCCGACGACCCGAAGCCAGGATGGTGGGATCCCCTGGTGGGTCCGGGCAAGGCCTTCGACACCGGCCGTTACCACATCATCTGCTCCAACGTCCTGGGCGGCTGTCAGGGAACCACGGGTCCCTCGTCCCTGAACCCAGCCACCGGGCGCCCCTACGGACCCGATTTCCCCATCGTCACCGTCCGGGACATGGTGCGGGTGCAGAAGGCCCTGCTGGACCATCTTGGCATTCCCCGGGTTCTGGCGGTGGCGGGAGGTTCCCTAGGGGGCATGCAGGCCCTGGAGTGGGCCATACAATTTCCGGACGCGGTGGCCGGCGCCATCCCCATCGGCGCCAACGCCCGCTTCCACGCCCAGGGCATTGCCTGGAACGAAGTGCAGCGGCGGGCCATCCTGGCTGACCCCGCCTGGCAGGACGGGCGCTACCACGGCGGCCCCGGCCCCAGGCGAGGCCTGGCGGTGGCCCGCATGCTGGGCATGATCACCTACCGCTCCCTGGAGTCCATGGAGGAGCAATTCGGCCGGACCGTGCGGCGAGGGTTGGACGATTCCCCCTGGCAGGACTTCGGTCCCCACTTTTCGGTGGAAACCTACCTGGAACATCAGGGGGAGACCCTGGTCCAGCGGTTCGACGCCAATAGCTACCTCTACCTGAGCAAGGCCATGGACCTGCACGATGTCTCCCGAGGTTTCCCATCCTACGCCGGCGCTCTGGCTCGCATCCAGGCCAGGATGCTGGTGGTGGGTATTCGATCCGACTTGCTGTTCCCGCCGCAGCAGCAGCGCCGGCTGACCGACGACCTGCGGTCGGCGGGGGTGGACGTTCGCTATCTGGAGATGGACTCACCCTGGGGTCACGATGCCTTTCTGATGGACCATCACCTGCTGGCCCCGGCCATCATCGGATTTCTCGCCGAACTGTCACAAGCGGAAGCGGCCGGCCAGAAGGCAACCGCCGGAAAAAGGAGGAGTGGGGCATGAATCTCGGACTCATGGGGCTGGGTCACGTGGGCACCGGCCTGGTGCAGTTGCTGCAGGCGCAGGAAAAGGACATTACGGCGCGTCTGGGGGAGCCCCTGGTGCTCCGCCGCGTCCTGGTGCGCGACCCGGGTAAGCCGCGGGCGGTTCGCCTGGGCAGAGACCTCCTCACCACTGACCCGGAGGCCATCCTGGCCGATCCTTCCATCGACCTGGTGGTGGAGCTCATCGGCGGGCGGTCGCCGGCCCACAGCTACATCCTGCGGGCTTTGGAAGCAGGCAAGTCGGTGATCACGGCCAACAAGGAGTTGCTCGCCGACCACGGCCGGGAGGCCCTGACCCTGGCTCAGGAACGGGGTGCCGATCTGCTTTTCGAAGGCAGCGTGGGAGGCGCCATCCCCATCCTGCGGGCCCTTCTGGACAGCCTGGCGGGTAGCCGCCTGACCCGTATCCTGGGCATCATCAACGGAACGACCAACTATATCCTGACGCAGATGGCCGAGGAGGACCGTGACTTTGCCCAGGCCCTGACCGACGCCCAGCGGCTGGGCTACGCTGAGGCGGACCCCACCGCCGACGTGGAGGGACACGACGCGGCCCGCAAGCTGGCCATCCTGGCCAGCCTGGGCTTCTCCACCGATGTGCGGTCCGGGGACGTCCTCACCCGCGGCATCTCCGCCATCGTTCCGGCGGACCTGGAGTACGGTCGCCGCCACGGCCTGGTCTGCAAACTGATCGCCCAAGCCGAGGACCTGGGTGGCTTCGTCGCCGCCCAGGTGGCTCCCGCCTTCATCGACGCCCGCCATCCCCTGGCCAGGGTCAAGGGGGCCTTTAACGCAGTCTACGTCTACGGCGAGGGGTTGGGCGAGTCCATGTTCTATGGCCTGGGCGCCGGGGGCGTGCCCACGGCCAGCGCCGTCCTGGGGGATGTGCTCACGGCGGTGCGCCACCGCCAGCGGGGCGTGGCCTTCAGCCAGCCCCTGCCCTCCCGGGGCCTGCGGGTGCGCTCCGCCCGCGAGGCGGCCTCGCGGTTCTACCTGCGGCTGGAGACCCTGCCCCATCCCACTGCCTCCGCCGATCTACGCAAGCTACTACTGCAGCATGGCGTCACGCTGAGCTCCTTCCTGGACCACGCCGGTCGCCACAAGGGAGAAACCCGCCTCACCCTGGTGACAAACCCCTGCCCCCTGGAACGCCTGGAGGGCGCCCTGGAGGAGGCGCGGGCCCTGCCCTGGATCCGGGAGCAGGGCGCCCTGGTACAGCTGCTGGACTTGGAGGCTGGCGAGCCAGACGCCTTGCCCGGGTGGGTACACCTGGAGGAGCGCCGCACGACCGGCCGGATGGAGGTCGCCCCCCTGGCCCGCCGCGAGGCCGCGCAGGCCACCATATCGGTGCCGCCGGTGGAAGGAGGCCGCTAGCATGGCCATCCGGGTGCAGAAGTACGGCGGCAGCTCCGTCGCCACGCCGGAACGCATGAAGGCCGTGGCGAACCGCATCAAGGCCCTGCGCGATCAGGGCGACCAGCCGGTGGTGGTGGTCTCAGCCATGGGCAACGCCACGGATGAGCTCCTCTCCCTGGCCAGGCAGATGACCCGCGACCCATCGGACCGTGAGCTGGACTCGCTGCTCTCCACCGGCGAGCAGGTGTCCGTGGCCCTTCTGGCCATGGCCCTTCAGGATCTGGGCTGCGAGGCGGTCTCCCTGACCGGATCCCAGGTGGGAATCTTCACCGACGAACGGCACCGCAAGGCCCGTGTGCAGTCGGTGGACGCGGGGCGGGTGCGCCAGGAGCTGGCGGAGGGGCGAGTGGTCCTGGTGGCCGGCTTTCAAGGGGTCAACGAGACCGGCGACATCACCACCCTGGGGCGGGGCGGCTCGGACACCACCGCCGTGGCCCTGGCTTTTTTTTCACCGACGTGGACGGCATCTACACCGCCGACCCGCGCACCGTTCCCCTGGCCCGAAAGCTCGAGACCGTCGGCTACGAGGAGCTGCTGGAGATGGCCTCCCTGGGGGCCCAGGTGATGCAACTGCAGTCGGTGGAGTATGCCCAGCGCCACGGCGTTATCATCCACGTGCGGTCCAGCTTTCACGATGCTCCGGGAACCATCATCGAGGAGGGAGACAGGGTGCCCAATCCCCAGATCATCACCGGCGTCAGTTATGACCCCAAGGTATCCCTGATCACCGTGGCCGGGGTTCCGGACAGGCCAGGCGTGGCCTATCAAATTTTCAGCACCCTGGCCAAGAACGGCATCAACGTGGACATGATCACCGGGCAAATGCCCCAGGCCGCCATCACCAACCTCAGCTTCACCGTGCATGAGGACGACCTGGACCGGGCCGTGGCCCTGGTGGAGCGGGAGGCGGAGTACCTGGGCGCCGGCAGCGTCTCCTACGACCGCGAGGTGGCCAAGGTCAGCATCGTCGGCTCGGGCATCGCCAGCCACGCCGGCGTGGCGGCCAACATGTTCGGCGCCCTGGCCGAGGCGGGCATCAACGACAGGATTTGAACCTGCTCCGAAATCAAGCTGTCATGCCTTGTTCGCCAGGCTCTGGGGGTCGAGGCAGCGCGCGCCGTGCACCGCCGTTTCGTTGCCAGCGGGCGGGCCACAGCTGAGGCGTGATCTGGTTGATTTGCAGCGTCCATCTGGTGTATAATCACTCTGCAAAGTTTTCTCGGGGCGTGGCGCAGCTTGGTAGCGCGTCTGAATGGGGTTCAGAAGGTCGCAGGTTCAAATCCTGTCGCTCCGACCATTTTTACGGACCCATCCACTTGAGTATTGAGTGGATGGGTCCGCATTTTCTTTCTCACCTCGCTCGGTGGCGCCTTATCCACACCATGGAAGTTCCTTGCAGGAAGTCCACCCATCCCCGGCGAATGGTTGTGTACAGTTCTGTGCACACACCAAGAGCGGCGTTGGTTCTACCAGTACTGTGAAGGGAAGGGGACACCAGCATGGCGATCCTTGAGGACTCCAGCGTGGCCAAAGCGCGGCCCGGTTTCCCGCCGGTGCAGGAAGCAGACCAGGTTGTCGAACAGGCACTGTCTGACTACGGCACCTACGTCAACGAGAGCATGTCGCGGCTCTACCGCTTCATGGGCTTCACCACCTTGGAGTGGACGGCGCGCGGCGCCATCATCACCGACATCCACGGCCAGGATTTTATCGATTGCGGCTCCTACGGTGTGTTTTTCCACGGCCACAACCACCCCAAGGTGGTGGCAGCGGTGCGCGAGCAACTTGACCGCATGGCCCTTTCCGGCCGAACCCTGCCCCACAAGCCGGTGGCCGACCTGGCCCGTAAGCTGGCCGAGGCCACGCCTGGCGGCCTGCAGTACACCTTCTTCTGCAACAGCGGCGCCGAAGCGGTGGAGGGAGCCCTGAAGCTGGCCCGCGCCTTTAAGAAAAAGCCCGGCATTATCAGCACGGAAGGTGCCTTCCACGGCAAGACCTTCGGCGCCCTGTCCGCCAGCGGCCGAGAACTGTACCGCAAGCCCTTCTATCCGCTGCTGCCCGGCTTCACCCACGTGCCCTATGGCGATGCCGAGGCCATCGCCAAGGCCGTTAACGATGACACCGCCGCCGTCATCCTGGAGCCCATCCAGGGCGAGAACGGGGTCGTCGTCCCGCCCGACGACTACCTGCCCCGCGTCCGTCAGATCTGCGACGAGAAGGGCGTGCTGCTGATCCTGGACGAGGTGCAGACGGGCATGGGCCGCACCGGCAAGCTCTGGGCCTTTGAGCACTGGGGCGTGGTGCCCGACATCCTGACCACGGCCAAGGCCCTGGGCGGCGGCGTCATGCCCATTGGCGCCTTCATGTCCACGCCCGAGATTTTCAGTGTCTTCGATGAGAACCCGTATATCCACTCATCCACCTTCGGCGGCAACCAGATGGCCTGCGCCGCCGGCGTAGCCGCTCTGGACGTGATCCAGGAAGAGGGCCTGCTGGAGCAGGCCGCCCGCAAGGGCAAACGACTGCTGACCGCCCTCACGTCCCTGGCCAAGGACTACCCCGACGTCATCCGCGAGGTGCGGGGCAAGGGACTCCTGATCGGCCTGGAGATGGTCTCCGAGGGCGCGTCCGGCCTGATGATCTCGGAGCTCATTGACCGTAAGGTCATCGTCATCCACTCGCTGAACAACCCCAGGGTCATCCGCATCTCGCCGCCGGCGGTCATCACCGAGGCCCAGATCGATCACGTGCTCGAGGCTGTGGCGGCCGGGGTGGCCCGGGCCCACGAGCTGGCCGGCGATCTGGGTTAAGATTGGAGGAACAAGCATGCCCCAGGTGGAAGCTTCCGTTGTGATCAAGGGCAACACCGCCGAGGTCTACGCCCTGGCCAAGGATATGGAGTCCTACCCCCAGTTCATGGAGGACGTGGTGTCCATTAAGGTGATGGAGCGGTCGCCCGGCCGCACCCTCACCGACTGGAACGCCCGGCTGCAAGGCAAGCCCATGCGCTGGCAGGAAGAGGACCTCTTTGATGACGCCCGGCCCCACATCCGCTACCGCCAGATCAGCGGCGACCTGAAGAAGTTCGAGGGCGACTGGTTCTTTGATGCCGCCGGCGAGGGGACCAGGGTCACCCTGACCGTGGACTTCGAGTTGGGCATTCCCATGTTCGCGGCGATGCTCAACCCCGTGGCCAAACTGGTGGTCAAGAACAACATCGAGTCCATGCTCAAGGGCATGAAGGTAAAGGTGGAGGGCAGTAAGGCCGGCTAGCCGCGTCGCCGCGAAGGCGGTGGCGGGCAGGCCCCTCTGAAGGGGAAGCCGGGCTTTGGCCGGCTTCCTCTTCTTCTGTCTGAAATCCAAACGGGAGGCGCGGCGCGTGAAGCCCGGAGTCGGGTCGATGGCTGTCGAAGATCGTGTCGAAGTAGAGATTGAAGGGATTGGGACGCTACAAAACAGCGTGAGAGCGAAAGAGAGTGAGCCCATCAGGTAAAATCCCAAACCACGGCCGTTCTGCCCGAAAAAATCCTTGACTGCGCGGATGAATTTGCTACAATGTGTTCTAGTGTTTACAGAGTATAGGTAAGGGGGCTGATCGATGAAATGAACGCTTTGGGCCGTCATGTCCTAGCCGAAGTCCACGGATGCGACCCGAACATTCTTAACGACATCGAACGGGTCGAACACATCATGGTGACAGCGGCACTCAAAGCTGGCGCGGAAGTCCGCGAAGTTGCCTTTCACAAGTTCAGTCCTCAGGGAGTCAGCGGCGTCGTCGTCATCTCCGAGTCCCACCTGGCGATCCACACCTGGCCCGAGCTGGCCTACGCAGCGGTGGATGTCTTCACCTGCGGCGACACGGTGGATCCCTGGGATGCCTGCAACTACATCTGCGAAGGCCTGAGAGCTACCAGCGTTACCGCCACGGAAACGAAGCGGGGTATCCTTGAGGATCCGGTCGAGGCGGCTGTCGTTTAGACAGTTCTTAGAGGAGGGTGTGCCTTCAGTCTGATCAGATTCCAGGTAGGTTGAGGCCCACTGCCAAGGAGAATGGGGCAGTGGGCTTTTTATTGTGCCCACTAGCGCCGGTCAAAGCGCAGGGCCAACCGTAGGCTGGCTTCGTATCGGTTGACTCCGCGGGTGGATGTCGTTATCATCATGATGTATTAATCAGCAAAGCGAGGCGATGCTATGGCGTTCCAAGGGGAGAGGGAGCACAGGCGCGCCAGGCTTTTACCGGCCTTTCTGCTGCTGCTGCTGGCGGAAGGCGACCGGTACGGAGCGGAGTTGGTGGCCCAGCTGGAAGAAGTGGTCCATCCCTGGCCCATCGACCGCGGCGCCGTCTACCGGGTGCTGCGGGACCTGGAGGAATCAGGCCAGGTGGTGTCCCGCTGGGAGCCCGGCGAGGGTGGGCCGCCGCGGCGCTTCTACCAGATCGAGCCCGAGGGACTCACCGCCCTGGCGCGCTGGGATGAGGATATCGCCGCACGCCGTCGCAACCTGGCGATCTTCGCCCGCCGCTACCGCCGCCTCCCCGAAAGCGCAGGCGTACGAAAGCACAGCCGGTCCGGGGCCGCACCCGGGCGAGCCCGAAAAGGAGAAGGGACGTGAGAAGCCTGGATACGACAAAGCGCGGCGGCAAAGGCCTGCAAACGGTCGGCCGCCTTGGAAGGGTGTTAGCTGGGCCACCAACTCCGCTCCGTACCCGCAATCTTCGCATCTACATCAGCGGCCAGGCCATCTCCCTGCTCGGCACCTGGATGCAGACCACGGCCCAGGCCTGGGTGGTTTGGCAGCTCAGCCATTCCCCCGGCGCCCTGGGCATTGTGGCCATGCTGAGTTCCCTGCCGCTGCTTCTGCTCGGCCCCTGGACCGGAGTGTGGGCCGACCGCCTGGAGCGGCGGCGCGTGCTTCTGGTGACCCAAACCCTGGCCATGCTGCTGGCCTTCACCCTGGCCATTCTGGTGCAGACCGGCGCCGTCCGCCTCTGGCACGTCTACGCCCTGGCCTTCGCCCTGGGCATCGTCTCGGCCCTGGACTTTCCCTCACAGCAGGCCTTCATCGGCGACCTGTCGGGTCTGACGCAGGTGCGCAAGGCCGTGGTGGTCAATGCCATGATCGTGCAGCTCTCGCGCATGGCGGGCCCGGCCATCGCCGGCTGGGTCGTGGGCGCCCTGGGCGTGGCCCCGGCCTTCTGGATCAACGGCGTCAGCTTCCTGGCGGTGATCGGCAGCCTGCTCATGGTGGACTCCAGCCAGACCCGCCGCGCCGCGACCAGTAGCGGTCTGGGCGAGTTTGCCGAAGGGCTCCGGTTCATCGCCGGCCAGCCCCGCATTCAGGACCTGCTGGCCTTCACCCTCCTGGTGACTCTCTTTGGCATATCCAGCATGCAGCTGATGCCGGCCTTTGCCACAGACGTGCTGGGCCGCGGTCCGCAAGCTCTGGGCCTGCTGATGGGCGCCTCCGGTGCAGGGGCCCTGACCAGCGCCCTCTTCGTGGTGCCCATCGGCCAACGCGTCAAGCATACCGGGCTGATGCTGGCCGGGGCCGTGGTGTGGTCGGGCCTGTCCTACCTGCTGTTCTCCTGGTCACGCTGGTTCCCGGTGTCGATGGGGGCGCTCTACATGACCAGTCTCGCCATGCCCCTGGTGATGACCACGGCCAACGGCCTGATCCAGACGCTGGCTCCCAACCACATGCGGGCCAGGGTCATCAGCGCCTGGATTATGTTTGGCTTCGGCACGCAGCCGTTCGCGGGACTGCTGGTCGGCGTCACCGGCAAACTCTTCGGCCCGCCCCTGGCGGTGCGCATCAACGCTGTCGCCATGATTGTGGGCGTTCTGGCTCTGGTGGCGGCCCGCCCGGACCTGGCCCGGTGGTCGGCCAGCCTGGCCCCGCACCAACTTCAGTAGGCGGCGACGGTCCCGAGCCGGATTGCCCCGGGAGGGGACTTGTCGTACAATGTTTGACAGCATGTTCAACAACCGAAACGGGGGATCTTTTTGGAACGCAGCTTTGTCATGGTCAAACCGGATGGCGTTCAGCGCGGCCTGGCTGGCGAGGTGGTCCGGCGCCTGGAGCGGCGCGGCCTCAAGCTGGTGGGCGTCAGGCTGATGACGGTCAGCAGGGAGCTGGCCGAGCGCCACTACGCCGAGCACAAGGGCAAGCCCTTCTATCCCGGACTGATCCAATTCATCACCTCCAGCCCGGTGCTGGCCATGGTCTGGGAAGGCGAGAAGGCCATCTCCATCATCCGCACCACCATGGGCACCACCGACCCGGCCCAGGCGGCCCCTGGCTCCATCCGCGGCGACCTCGCCGTGGACAAGGGGCAGAACCTGGTGCACGGCTCGGATTCGCCGGAGTCGGCGGAGCGGGAAATCGCCCTCTGGTTCAAGCCGGAGGAACTGGTGGACTACCGGCGCGACGCAGACAACTGGGTCTATCCGGCCAGATAGAGGCCTGCAGCGGGTCTCCCCGAAGGGGGGACCCCTTTTTCCATGGGCAACTCGGCAAGGAGGCAAAGAAAGAGTGAAGATCGCCATTATCGGCGGCACCGGCGTCTACGATCCCCGCATTCTGGACAACCCCCGCGAGGACGTGGTCCTGACCCCCTACGGCACGGCCGCGGTCAAAATCGGCACCTACCGGGGCCAGGAGATCG
>JAMDAP010000047.1 GCA_023484675.1 Bacillota bacterium | reverse complement strand
ACGGAAAGGGAGCCTCTCGTCATGGAAGGAATTCGGGATCACGTTGCATTCTCCTTCGGGGAACTGGAATCCATCGTCTGGGAAGAAGTCAGGAAGGGCTACCAAGAGGCCCTGCAGGCTTAGCTGGAAACGTTGGATCGGGCTCTGGCCGAGGCCCGGGATAGCAAGCGTTTCGTGCTGAAAGAGAAGCGCAGGCGGTTGATACAGACGCGTGTTGGCGAAGTGCCATTCGAGCGGCAGTACTACTGGGATACGGAAACGGCGCTTGATTGGGCCCATCATGGGCACTTCCCGGCCCTGGGGGTTGGCCGGAACGCGTCAGGTGGTCTCTCACGAGTGCTTCGCCGGGTTGCCTACGCTGCGCCCAATGCCTGATTGAAAAACCAAACACTTCAAAGAACGGCACCAGCCCTCCACAATGACTTGACTCGGCCCGGGAATCCCCGCAAGTTGTCCGGCCAATTCGGCACATGCTATAATGGGGAAGTTGCTCAGTCTTGGAACGAGCGTTATAGGAAGCCATATATTTGACCAAGGGCAGGAGGAACGTTTCGGTGAAGTCCACGTGGGAGAGGGTTGAGCCCTCCAAGGCCCAGTTCGAAGTGGAAGTGGACCCGCACCAGGTTGAGGAGGCCATGGACAAGGCCTACCGCAAGCTGGTGCGGCGCGTGAATATCCCCGGCTTCCGCAAGGGCAAGGCGCCTCGCGCCATTGTGGAGCGGTATCTCGGCCGGGGAGCGCTCCTGGAGGAGGCCCTGGACATCGTGGTCCCAGAGGCCTACAACCAGGCCATGGAGGAGTCCGGCCTGGATCCCATCGATCAGCCGAACCTGGACATCGTCAAGATGGAGGACGGCGAATCGCTGGTCTTTAAGGCTGAGGTCGCCGTCAAGCCGGACGTCGAGCTCGGCCAGTACCAGGGGTTCGAGATCGAGAGGGACACTCCCGAAGTTACCGAGGACGAGGTAGGCAAGCAGCTCGAACTGTTGCAGGAGCGGCACGCCCAGTTGGTTTCCGCCGGGGATGAGCAGGCGCTGGAAAACGGGTTTTTTGGTGTGATCGATTTCGAAGGCTTCCTTGACGGTGAGCCCTTTGACGGCGGCAAGGCGGAGGGTTACCTGTTGGAGATCGGCTCCGGCACCTTTGTGCCAGGGTTTGAGGAGCAGATCATCGGCGCCAAGGTTGGCGAGGAGCGGGATATTCAAGTCACGTTCCCGGAAAACTACCGGGCGACTGAGTTGGCGGGCAAACCGGTCACCTTTAAGGTGAAGGTGCGGGAGGTCAAGAAAAAGGAGCTTCCGGCTTTGGATGATGCCTTTGCCAAGGAAGCCAGCTCCTTCCAGACCCTGCAGGAATTGCGTCAGGACCTCACGAATAGGCTAGAGGAAGCGGCGAAATCCCGCGTCAATGCGGCATTTGAGCGCCGCGTGGTGGAGAAGGTGGTCGAGGAGGCCAAGGTGGAGCCGCCGGAGGTGCTGATTCACCGGCAGGTTCACCGCCTGATGGACGATTTTGCCCAGCAGTTGGCGATGAGCAGCCTCAGCCTGGAGGATTGGATGGCCCAGACCGGCAAGGACGATCACGCCCTGCATGAGGAGTTTGAACCCACCGCCAAGCAGCAGGTGAAGACGGACCTGGTGCTGGAGGCCATCGCCAAGAAAGAGGGGCTGGAGGTCTCCGACCAGGAGGTGCGCGAGGAGATCGAGCGCGTCTCCAAGCGGTACGGAAGCCAGTCGGAGGAGACGCGGAAGTACCTGTCGTCTCTGGAGGGTATGGAGCGAGTTCGAGAAACTCTGCGAATGGATAAGGCGGTCAAGCGGCTGGCGGAGTTGCAGACGCCGGTGCCGGCCAAGAAGAGCAGTGATTAGTTCACTTGCTGAGGAGGACAGACTATGAGTTACTTGGTTCCAATGGTTATCGAGCAGTCCAATCGTGGCGAGCGGGCCTATGACATCTACTCCCGCCTGCTTAAGGATCGCATTATCTTCCTGGGCACGCCCATTGACGACCAGGTGGCGAACGTGATCATCGCCCAACTGCTTTTCTTGGAAAGCGAGGATCCGGACCGGGACGTTTACCTCTACATCAATTCCCCCGGCGGCTCTATTGACGCCGGCCTGGGTATCTATGATACCATGCAGTACATCAAGGCTCCGGTTTCGACCATCTGCGTCGGCATGGCTGCGTCCATGGCTGCCCTGCTGCTGGCCGGCGGAATGAAAGGCAAGCGTCACGCGCTGCCCAACTCTCGTATCATGATCCATCAAGCCTCAGGTCAGGCCGGCGGCAAGGCCACCGACGTGGAAATCTACGCCAAAGAGCTGCTGAAGGCCTGGGAAATTTACAACAAGATCCTTGCCAAACACACCGGACAGCCCCTGGACAAGATCAAGAAGGACACCCTGAACGACTACTTCATGTCCGCCGAGGAAGCCAAGGCCTACGGCTTGGTGGACGCGGTCTTCGTGCCGAGGGAGAGTGGTAAGCCCGGCGGGCGCTAGAAAGGGGTGGCGTCATGTTCAAGTTTACAGATGGTGACAAGGGGCAGCTGAAGTGCTCCTTTTGCGGCAAGTTTCAGGACCAGGTGAAACGCCTGGTGGCGGGCCCCGGGGTCTATATCTGCGATGAGTGCATTGAGCTCTGCAACGAGATCATCGAGGAAGAACTCAATGAGGAAGTGGATTTCGAGCTCAAGGACGTCCCCAAGCCGGCGGAGATCAAGGACATTCTGGACCAGTACGTCATCGGCCAGGAACGCGCCAAGAAGATCCTGTCGGTAGCGGTGTACAACCACTACAAACGGATCAACCTGGGCGGTAAGTCCGATGACGTGGAGCTGGAAAAGTCCAACATCCTCCTGGTCGGCCCTACCGGCGTGGGCAAGACCCTTCTGGCTCGGACCCTGGCCAAGATCCTGAACGTCCCCTTCGCCATTGCTGATGCCACAAGCCTGACGGAAGCCGGCTACGTGGGCGAGGATGTGGAGAACATCCTGCTC
>JAMDAP010000179.1:10632-15674 GCA_023484675.1 Bacillota bacterium | reverse complement strand
AAGCGTGTGGGCATCGACTCCCTCACGGCCCTGCTCACCAAATTCCTGGCTGTGTTCATCGGCCTGATGAGCAAGGATCTACCCCTGACCTTCCTGCGCGACGCCTGGCCCGAGGTCGAGATCGGCAATGTTGAAGTCGCGAACCAGAAGCAAGCAGCCGGACGGGGACGACCCCGCCGGAGAAACAGAGGAATACCGGGGCTACATCGCACACCACATGTTACCGTTAACATGTGTTATCGATAACATACCACCCGGCGGGGCCTTTGTCAACAACAAACTGGGCACATGGGCACATGACAGAAATTGCTCACCACGGCGATGACATATTCTGGGCCGAGATCGTGCGATATAGCATGGAAGTGCACTCGCAGGTTGGTCGTGAACACTGGCCTCTGAGACACTAGAAGACCAGACCGGTCCTCCCATGAACGCAAGGCTTCCGGGATCTTAGGGGAGAACCACCCGGCGACGGCATTCTGACGCAGGGGCTGTCCGAGGCGGAGTTCCAGCCGGTCATCGACAAGGCCGTCAGCCGCGGCATCCCGGTGATTACGGTGGACACCGATGCGCCGGGGAGCCAACGCCTTTCGTACGTGGGCACCGACAACTACGGTTCAGGCCTGGCGGCCGGCCGTCAGGTGCTCCTGGCCACCGGCGGCAAGGCGCGGGTAGGGATCATCACCGGCAATTTCCACTCGGCCAACGAGGTGCAGCGGGTGCAAGGCTTCCGCGATGCCATCCGTTCCTCTCCCGGGGTGCAGGTGGTGGCCGTTGAGTCCTCGGACATCAGCCGGCTAGTGGCGGCGGAGAAGGCCGGCAAGATCCTCACCGAGCACCCGGATGTGACGGTGCTGCTGGGCACCAGTTCCATGGACGCCCTGGTGGCGGCCCAGGTGGTGGTGCAGCGCGGCCTCCAGGGCCAGGTCCTGATTGTGGGGTACGATGATCTGCCCCAGACCCTGGACTTCATCCGGCAAGGGGTCATCTATGGCAGCGTGGTTCAAAACCCGGTGGCCATGGGCCAAATCGGCGTCGCCATGCTGGTGGAATGCCGGGAGGGTAAAGCTGTACCTCCGGTGGTGGATACCGGCGTACTTTTTGTCACCGCCGCCACGCTGCAAGACCTGGACGCGCAGCGCCTGCGGGAGGGGGGGCTGGGCCATGCCCTTGCCAACCCCTGACGGACCCCGGGAGGGCGTGTCCGAATCCGGGGGGTCCGCAGCCGATCCCGGCGCGCCCACGCCCGGTCCCGGTGGACCCGCGCCAGCCCCCGCCCGGTCCATCCGCCGGCAGCTGTTGGAGTCCTTCTTGCTGGTGATCGCCCTGCTGGGACTGGTGGCCGCTCTGTACAGTTACAACACCCGCGTCTCACTGGCGACCTACCACGGCGAGCAACAGCGCTTCCTCTTCCTGAACGACCTGTCCCGCGCCGCGCGTGAGGCCTCTGTCTCCCTGTGGTCGCTGGCCACGCAACGGGACCAGGAGGAGGCGGCGAGGCGCGAATACCTGGTCCAACGCGAGGCGCTGCGGCGGCAGAGCGCCGCTTTGCCACAAAATCTTTCCGATCTGGACAACGCCCTTCCCGCCCTGAATCTGCAGCGGCAGATCGCCACCTTCCTGGAAGAAGGCGACCGGGTTCTGGACGCTGTATCCGCCCGCGACGTGGCCGGCTACTCCCAGCATTACCAGGAGGCCGCCGCCGTCGCCGCCTACGTGGACGAGGGCGCCCGGCAGATCCTGGACCGTGAGCTGACCGCTTACGGCGCCACCTATCAACGGCTCACCGACTGGACTGAACGGGTGCAGCGGCTTGGCCTCGCCCTCCTGGCTCTCTCCGCCGGCTTCGCTTTGGCCTTTGCTTGGTGGTTGGCGCGGACGCTCAGCCTGCCCATTCAGCGGCTGGTGCGATCGGCGCAGCGGTTGGCGGCAGGCAGCTTTGACGCGGGGGAGGCGATCGCCGAGGGGCCGGCCGAGCTGCTGATGCTGGCTCGAGCCTTCGACGGCATGCGCTCCAACCTGCGGGACCTGGTGCAGGAGGTGCGCCGGCGTGCCGATGTGGAGCGGCAGATGCAGGAGGTGACTCTGAAGAACCTGGAGATGGCGCATCTCCTCAAGGAGGCTGAACTCCGTACGCTGCAAGCGCAGATCCATCCGCACTTTCTCTTTAACACCCTGAACCTGGTGTCCAGGACGGCGATGCTGGAGGGCGCCGACCAGACTTCGGAGCTGATCGCCTCGGTAGCCGATCTGCTGCGGTACAACCTGCGGCCCCTGGACGCCCGGGTGTCCCTGGGTGAGGAGGTGGCTGCGGTCCAGGAGTATTTCGCCATTCAAAAGGCGCGGTTCCGCGACCGCGTGGAGCTTCTGCTGGAGGCGGACGAAGCCGCTCTGGATCAGCCGGTGCCCGGCCTGACGCTGCAGCCCCTGGTGGAAAACGCGTTTATTCACGGCATTGAGGGCTGTGAGGGTGGCGGGCGCATCGAGGTGCGGGTAACCCGCGAACCGGAGGAGGTCATCGTCACCGTGACGGACAACGGGCGTGGCATGGAGCCGGAGCGGGTTGAGGCGCTGCTGGCGGCGGAGCCCGTAGTGTCTGCGTCGTCCCGGGGACATACCACGGGCCTGGGTTTCCTCAACGTACGGCGGCGGCTGGAGCTTTTCTACGAAAGGCCCGGGCTGGTGGCAGTGGACAGCGCGCCGGGCCGGGGGACCATGGTGCAGCTGCGGCTGCCGCGCGCCGCAAGGGAGGTGGCCGCCTCTGTACAGACTGCTGATCGCCGATGATGAACCCGTGGAACGGGAGGCCCTGCGGCTGGCTATCAGCCGCTACCTGCCGGAGCTGGAGGTCGCCGGCGAGGCGGCGAACGGCCGCCAACTGATCGAAATGGCCGAGCGGCTCAAGCCAGACGCCCTCCTACTGGACATCCAGATGCCCGGACTGACAGGTCTGGAGGCCTTGCGTGAGCTGAAGGCCCGGCTGCCGGAGATGCGCTGCGTGGTGATTTCCGCCTACGATTCCTTCCATTACGCGCAGCAGGCGCTGCAGTTGGGAGCAGACGATTACCTGCTGAAACCGACGCACCGCGACCGGCTGGTGAAGGCCCTGGCCAAGGTGGTATCGCAGCTTGACCAACAGCGCGCTCGGCGAACGGAGGAACTGCGTCAGTTGGAGCGCTGGAGCCAGGTGCGGCCTCTGCTGGACGCCCAGCTCGCCGCAAGCCTGTTGGTGGGGCCGGTGCGCCGGCCAGAGGTGCAGGTCCTCCTGGATGCCCTCGGGCTCGATTTCGCCGCCGGGCTGGCGCTGGTAGCCTCTCTGCACGAGCGCAGCTTCCCGTCGGAAATGGAGTCGGGGGCGGAGCGCAACCTGGGCAAGGAGAAAGCCTATGCCCTGCTGCAGCAACTCCTGGGCACGGTTTTCCCCCGAGCCGTCAGCACGGTGACGGCCGGTTACGCCGTGGTCTTCGTTGAGGCGGACGTGGCACAGGACGAGTACCGGACGCGCGTCTGGTCGATGGAGTCGGCCCGGCGCCTGCGCGACCGGATTCGGGACGAACTGGGCATCCGCTTCCGCATGGGTCTGGGGCGCGTCCACCAGGGCGTGGAAGGGCTGTATGCCTCCTTCCGCGAGGCCCTGCTGGCGTCCCAGGACACGTCGGTGTCCGACAAGGTCAACCACTACGCCGATCTGCACCAGTCCAATCCGATGTTGGAGCTACCGCCGTCCCCCGAGGAACGGCTTTGGGAGCACTTGCAGCGGGCCGATGGAACGGGGCTGAGGGAGGAGCTTGAGGCCTGGTGGCAGGACGCACAGGCTCTTCCCGGCGCGGCTGAGGGGCCGCTCCACGAGGCCCTGGCGCGCCTTTTCGTCGGGGTCGCCCGGCGCGTCCGGGACGCGGGCTGGACAGAGATAGGGGAAGGGGCGGTGCCCCCCCGGGACCTGGCCAGCGCCGATCTGTTTGCCTGGGTACGGGATATCCTGGACCGGTGGGCTCATGCCCAGGGTCAGGCCAAACGGTCCCGCCTGTATCTCCTGATGCGGCGGGCGGAGGGCTATATGCAGGCCCACCTGGCTGAGGAGGTCACCCTGGAGCAGGTGGCCCGCGAGGTGGCCATGAGCCCTTACTACTTCAGCAAAGTG
The DNA here is from genome assembly GCA_023484675.1 of Bacillota bacterium. The sequence continues at coordinate 11,533 of JAMDAP010000179.1, read as the reverse complement.
TTCAGGCAGATCACCGGCGAGACGTTCATCGATTACCTCACCCGCGTTCGGGTGGAGAAGGCCAAGCAGATGCTGGCGGGCGATGGGGCCAGCGTGAAGGAGGCCTCCTTCGCCGCCGGCTACAGCGATCCCAACTACTTCAGCCGCGTCTTCAAGAAGGTCACCGGCATGACGCCCACGGAGTTCCGTGGGCAGCGGCCCTGAGTCAGAGCCCGCCATGGCGAAATCAGACATTGCTGCGGTCCTGAGTTGGCGCCGGCGCGAGCATGCGCGAGCATAGTGATGCCGCCCCCTGCCGATACTAACGGTTGCACAGCGGCCCCATTTCAGGAGCCTGCTGCCAAGGGAGCGTGGACACGTGGCCTTTATGCAGCCGGGGCAGCCTCCGGACCCACACGCGGGCACTCGCGAGACCGCCCATCCCGAGACCCCGCGCGGGCCAAACGCGCCTGCCCGCCCCACCCCACCCAACGCCGAGCCGGGCGGGGCGCCGGTGGATCCCCATACCGAGGACGAGGACAAGGGGAGGAAGGCCAAGAAGAAGGGCAAGGACCCGACTGGCACTTTGGAGTCCCTGGGCACCCTGAACGTTCCCGAGTACAAGTCCAACGTGCATGTGCTGACGATCATCGGCCAGATTGAAGGGCACCTGGCCCTGCCGCCCCAGAACAAGACCACCAAGTACGAACACCTTATTCCGCAGTTGGTGGCGGTGGAGCAAAACCCGGAGATTGAGGGCCTGCTGGTCATCCTGAACACGGTGGGCGGTGACGTGGAGGCTGGTTTGGCCATCGCCGAAATGATTGCCAGTCTGGGCAAGCCGTCGGTCTCCCTCGTATTAGGGGGCGGGCACTCCATTGGGGTGCCGATCGCGGTGAGCTGCGGCTACTCCTTCATCGCC
>JAMDAP010000179.1:0-10622 GCA_023484675.1 Bacillota bacterium | reverse complement strand
CTGCTCTGGACTCCGCTGCCGATTGAACAGGTCACTGAGGGCCTGGAACCGGCCCCCGCCGCCACCATGGAGGTGCGCGTGCACGGCCGGCTGGTGTGCCGATCGCGGTGAGCTGCGGCTACTCCTTCATCGCCTCAACGGCCACCATGACCATACACCCGATTCGTCTTTCCGGACTGGTCATTTCCGTGCCCCAGACCTATGAGTATCTGGACAAAATGCAAGACCGGGTGATCAAGTTTATTGTCAATAATTCGCGCGTCAGTGAGGGCACGTTTCGCGAGCTGATGTTCCGCACCGGTGATCTGGCCCGGGACATCGGCACTGTACTGGTGGGTAAGGATGCCGTGGCTACCGGGCTCATCGACGAGGTGGGCGGTCTCTCCCAGTCCCTTGCCAGGGTCAACCAGCTCATCGAAGAACGCCGCAGGGGGCAGGGCAAGAAGCAGGACGACGCCGCTGAGCCGCCGCCACAGTAATCTTTGCCGGCCCGGCCCCGCCGCTGAAGTCAGGCCCGCCCGTGCCGGGCGGCCAGCAAGGGAGGACGGACCATGCTGCTCTGGACTCCGCTGCCGATTGAACAGGTCACTGAGGGCCTGGAACCGGCCCCCGCCGCCACCATGGAGGTGCGCGTGCGCGGCCGGCTGGTGGAAGTAGCGCCGGTGGGCGTGGGAGCAGGCCGCGTGGTGCGGCTGCACAGCACCGATCCCCAGGACTACCTCCACCCCGACTTTCAGCCCGGAGCCGTGGTGCGCTGGGATCTGAACCTTTTCTGAACCGGCGGCGGCGCTCACCGGCGACCGGGAACTTCGCGGGAGGACGGGCGACGGCCATCGAGCAGCGCTTCGCGTCGACGGGGTCACGGCCAGGACCGTGGCTCCTTTTTGCCGCCGGGGTTGTGACCCAGATCACGCCCTCAGCCCCGAGAATGCTGGACAATAGGGCAGGATCCGTGTGATTCGGCAGTTCAACGGGGGATTCCACCATGGCACCATCACATCGCCACGTCCGGTTCCTCCTGCTGGGGCTTGGCATCCTCTCGCTGCTTGTGGCCATGTGGGCCGGGCTGGTGCGCATGGGCTGGGCCCTGCCGCCTGTGCACCGCACCTGGGTGGGACGGCACGGACCGCTGATGGTAGCTGGGTTTCTAGGCACGGTGATCAGCCTGGAACGCGCCGTGGCCTTGAAACGGGCCTGGCCGCCTCCGCCGTTTACCTGGCCGGGTTGGCGACTTCCGTCGCGCTTTACGACCTGGGGATTCGCGTCGCCGGTGTGGGCCTGGCAGGTCTGGGTCTCTGGATGCTGCAGTACGACGTGGCCCGCCGCACCGTGCGTCAACGGGGATTGCCGCGGTTTATCGCCGTGGCCCTGCTGGTCGGCTACGGGTGGCTTGCCGTGGCCGGAGTGCAGGCCCTGACCTTCGGCGGAGTCGTGGCGGGAGTGCGCTACGACGCCATCCTGCATGCCATCTTCCTCGGCTTTGTGGTGTCCATGATCTTCGCCCACGCGCCGGTGATTTTCCCGGCGGTGCTAGGCGTCACCATGCCCTACCGGCCGGCCTTTTACGGACACCTGGCTCTGCTCCATCTGTCGCTGCTGCTGCGGATCGCCGGCGATCTGGCCGGCTCGGTGACCTGGCGCCAGTGGGGTGGTATGCTGAACGTGATCGCCCTGCTGCTGTTCCTGGGCAACAGCGCCTGGGCATTGTGGCGGGAGGATAACTCACTCGATCCTGCAAAGGGAATCACCCGACCGCCGTAGAAGAATGTGGCGGACGGGGTGATTTTCTTTATGCTCCGGGATGAACTGAAATGGGAAATCGTTGGTGTCGCGCTCATCGCCCTGGCCGCCCTGGTGGTGGCCACCTTATATTTCGGCAGTGGCGGCCTGATCGGCACCATGGTCGTGGACGGCCTGCGCTGGGCCTTCGGCGACGGCGCCTGGGTGCTGCCCCTGGTGGTGGCCTGGTTTGGCGGCTGGATCCTTTGGAATCGGCGGCATGTCACGCTGACGCCCCGGCTGGTGGGCGTGATTTTGCTGTTCCTGACCATGCAGGGGATTATGCACCTGTCGATGCTGCCAGCCGACGGCCTTTTGGCGGAAGGCTTTCAGCGGGCCGGGGGCGCCCTCGGGGCCGGTCTGGCCTGGCTGCTCTTCCGCGGCTTTGGACCCATCGGCCAGTGGGTGGTGCTGGTGGCAGTGGCCCTCGTGGCCCTGATCATGGCCGTGGACCGCTCCATGCAGAGCGTGCTCATCTGGGCCAAGCAAAAGCTGGTGGCCCTGTTCAGTGGCCTGTGGCGGCGCCTGGTGGGCTTCGTCACCGTGCCCGTGGCCGAGGAGGCCGCAGCGGCCGAGCCGGACCAGGCATCGGAGGAAGAGGCCGAGTCGGTCGAAGACGAGGAGTTTGCCGACGACGACCCGGCTGACGACGGGCCGTCGGGGCCGATCATCCACGGGCCCTACGTGGAGGCTTCCAAGGCCATCAATGCTAACTTGGCGAAAAAGGGTCGCGGCCGAGGCAAGGCGGGCAAGGGCGGCAAGGCGGCGCGCTCCGCCGAGCCCGAGGAGAACGTAGAGGAAGATGTGGAGGTGGAAGAGGAGCAGGCCCCACCTTACGAGCTTCCGCCCACCACCCTCCTGGCCCTGCCTCCCAAGGCCAAGAACCAGTCGGCCAAGGACCTTCAGGAACGGGCAAGGCTTCTGGAGAAGACCCTAGAGGCTTTCGGCGTCAAGGCCTCCGTCAGCGAGATCCATCCCGGGCCCACCGTGACGCGGTTTGAGCTGGCGCCGGCAGCGGGGGTGCGGGTGAACCGCATCACCTCCCTGGCCGACGACCTCGCCCTGGCCCTGGCGGCCCGGGACATCCGCATCGAGGCGCCCATCCCCGGCAAATCGGCGGTGGGCATTGAGGTACCCAATCGCGAGACCACCGCGGTCATCCTGCGGGACGTGGCGGAGAGCCAGGAGTTCCAAAGCCACAGCAGCAAACTGGCCGTGGTCTTCGGCAAGGACATCGCCGGCCGGCCGGTGGTCCACGCCCTGGACCGCATGCCGCACGTGCTCATCGCCGGCTCCACCGGCTCGGGCAAGTCCGTCTGCATCAACTCCCTCATCTGCAGCCTGATGCTCAAGGCCAGGCCGGACGAGGTCAAGCTGATGATGATCGACCCCAAGATGGTCGAACTGGTGGGCTACAACGGCATTCCCCACCTGATCGCGCCCGTGGTCACCGATCCCAAGAAGGCAGCGGGTTTCCTCCGCTGGGCGGTCAAGGAAATGGAGTCGCGCTACGAGGCCTTTGCCGCCGCCGGGGTGCGCGACATCACCCGCTACAACCAGCTCAAGGCGGAGCAGCGCGACGAATTGCCGCCGGAGAAGGGCGGCCGCCCGGCCCTGCCCTTCATTGTGGTCATTGTGGACGAGCTGGCCGACCTGATGATGGTGGCCCCGGTGGACGTGGAAGACGCTATCTGCCGTTTGGCCCAGATGGCGCGGGCCGCTGGCATCCACCTGGTGGTGGCGACGCAGCGGCCCAGCGTCGACGTCATCACCGGCCTGATCAAGGCCAACATCCCGTCCCGTATCGCCTTCACCGTGGCCTCCCAGGTGGACTCCCGCACCATCCTCGATCAGGGCGGCGCTGAAAAGCTCCTGGGCAAGGGCGACATGCTCTTCTTTCCCGTGGGCGCCTCCAAGCCGCTGCGGGCCCAGGGCGCCTTCGTCTCGGAGAAGGAAGTGGAGGCCCTGGTGGCCTTCGCCAAGGTCCAGGGCCAGCCGGAGCACCTGGCCGAGCCCCTGGAGCTGGAAGGCGGCGACGGGGGAGGCCGCGGCGGCAAGGGCCGCGGCGGCAACGCCAAGGAAGGGGCCATGGACGAGCTGTTGCCCAAGGCGGTGCAGATCGTCATCGAGCACGGCCAGGCCTCGGTCTCTATCCTGCAGCGGCGCTTGCGCATCAACTACAACCGGGCCGTGCGCCTGATCGATGACATGGAGGCTCAGGGCCTCATCGGCCCGCACCGGGGCAGCAAGCCGCGGGACGTGCTGGTGTCGATGGCCGACCTGGAGCGGCTTTTCAGCCACCGCGCCCAGAACGAGGACGAGGCGTACGGGGATGGCGAGGAAGAATAGTCGGGTATAGCAGGCATTACGGCGGTGGGTTCTGAACATCTCATGCCCAACGACATCCTTGACCTATATGAGGTGCACGAATGGCGCAATGCCTGTGCCGTGCTTGCGGCCGCGCACTCACGGGAATGGAACGAACTTCTCGGTGTCCTGATGGACTTTCGGCTTCGTCGCAGCGATATCGTGCAGCCAGGGGGCCGCAAGTCCCCGATCGCTTCTAGCATCGATTCAGCGTTCTATCGATTGGGTTGGCAGGAGAAATCCTTTGACACCAAGATCATTGTCGACGGTGAGGTCCACGAAACGCCAACCCACAGCGTCGACTGTTATAAGGATAGAGTCGCGCTAGAAGTGGAGTGGAATAACAAGGACCCTTTCTTTGACAGGGATTTGAACAACTTCCGCCTGCTGTTCGAGCTGAGGGCGATCGATGTGGGCGTGATTGTTACCAGGTGCGACGAGCTGCAGGGAATCTTCGACGCCTTAGGGAAGGGCGACAGCTATGGGGCCTCAACCACCCATATGAGTAAGCTCGTCCCTCGCATTGAGGGCGGCGGGGGTGGCGGATGTCCTATATTGGTCTTTGGTATTCGCGATACCCTATACGATGAAGACTAGGTAGTCAGGTTCGGAACGGAGGGGTAGAGTTGGCCGGTGTTCAATGGGATGTCCCGGAAGCATCCGGGAAGGAACTGCCTGAATTGGGGCCCAGCGCTGGAGAGTCTTTGCTGGCCCGCGTGAAGGGTGAAAGATTTGGCACGATCTTGGCCGACCCCCCTTGGCTGTTCAACAACCGCACGGGCAAGGTGGCTCCCGAACACAAACGCCTGCACCGTTATCCCACGATGACCCTTGAAGAGATCATGGAGTTACCGATCCCGCAGATCACTCTTCCCCAGTCTCACCTGTACCTGTGGGTTCCGAACGCCCTGATTGCGGAGGGGCTGGAGGTCATGAAGCGGTGGGGCTTCGTTTATAAAACCAACATCGTCTGGTACAAGATCCGTAAGGACGGAGGCCCAGACCGTCGCGGCGTCGGCTTCTACTTCCGGAACGTCACGGAGGTTGTCTTGTTCGGCGTTCGCGGGTCTCTCCGCACTTTCAAACCGGGTCGGACACAGCCGAACATCATCACCACTACAAAGCGAGAGCACTCCAGGAAACCGGACGAGCTCTACGACATCATCGAAGCGTGCAGCCCTGGACCCTACATTGAGCTCTTTGCCCGTCACGGGCGTGCTGGGTGGCACCAGTGGGGCAACGAAGTTGACGATGAAGCTGCACCGGATCACCCCCTTCAGGTGCATTTCAAGCTTTGATGTGCCGGCAGGCGGGAGTGCCCATGCCGAACGACCGAGAGCTCGGGCGAGCAGCCACGGCTGCACACGAGCGGTTCTTTCAAGCTAGGCGGTCTCATCCGGACTTTCCGTCACGGGCCTGGTACCTTCGACTGTACCAGGCCGGTCTGCGGGAGTGGGGCGTCGCTGACGCTGATGGCGCGCTGGCGGCCCGGCTTCACGACCTGACCGCGTCGCTACCGCCCACGCTGGTCGTGGAGGAGAGTGTTCCCGCCCTGCTTGAGGCCTTGCGAGGAAGAGGGCTCAGGCTTGCGGTGATCAGCAACTACACGGGAACCCTGTTGGATGACTTTAAGGCCCTCGGCTTGACGGGCTACTTCGATGCCATCCTGGATTCCCAAATGCTCGGTATCTACAAGCCTGACCCCGAGATCTTCCGCGTCGCCTGCGCGGCAACAGGCTGCAAGCCTGAGGAAGCCTTGCACGTGGGCGATTCCCCTGCTGCAGACGTGGCGGGGGCGTTGGCGGCCGGTGTTAAGCCCATACTCTTGGATCCTCTTGACGCGTTCGCGGGCGGTTTGGGGGAGTTCTCTGCAGTTCCGCGGATTCGCCGGCTTGTCGAAGTCCCCGCACTACTTAGGACTATGTGATGGTCAAGAAAGCGCCCCTCCGCCAAGGACGGAGGGGCGCTGTGCGTCGTACCGCTGATTCGTCTTCCTACTGCCTGATCCCCAGCAGTTCCGGACCGCCGCCGGCATGGTGGAGGAAGATGGCGCCGTTGTGGACATGGTTGAGGTCGTTGTCGATCACCTGATCAGTGGGGAGGCCTTTCCAGTCGAGGGAGTCCACGTCCCAAAGGATGATCTTGTAGCCGAGGTTAAAGATCTGCTGCAGCACCTGCATTGATCCTCAACGTCCTCTGGCGGCCGGCGCAGACCGAAAGGGGCGGCCCATGTCCCGGAAACTCAACATTGACGGACCTCTGTTGGAAGTGGTATCCTACCTTCGTTGGAAGGGAATATCCTCGTTAGGTGAGGCTCCTGCACAGGAGACAGGCTGCTGCCCAGAAATGTCGAGAGACGCCGATGGGTAGAACAGACTTCGCCGATTCAAGGTGTGGTCTAACGCAGCTGAGGAAACTGCCTCTATGCCGTGCAGTGCCAAAGCCCGGACATGGGGGAGACTCTCACAGTAATCTTCCCCGTGGGGAAGATTTTTTTGTTGTTGAACGGTCGCGCCCGTGGGAAGGGAGGTGGCGTCATGCGCCGCACGCAGCCCTGGGCTACCAGCGCCATCTTTGCGTTGATCCTGACCGCCTTCATCTATTCTGCGTACCGAGGCCACACGCTTTCCCAGGCCGCCACCGGCGTTGTCTCCACCAACCTGGGCGTGCTGCCGTACTATGCCCTGCGGTCCTTCCTGCGCATGTCGTCTGCCTACCTGCTGTCGGTGCTGTTCGCGCTGGTGTACGGGACGGCGGCCGGTCTCAACAAGCGCCTGGAGAAGGTGCTGCTGCCCATTCTGGACATCCTCCAGTCCGTGCCTATCCTGGGCTTCTTCCCGGCGGCCGTCTACTTCTTCGTCACTCTGTTTCAGGGCCGGACCGTCGGAGTGGAATTGGCCTCGATTTTCCTGATCTTCACCAGCCAGGCCTGGAACATGGCCTTTGGCGTTTACGAGGCCGTCACCACCGTGCCGCCGCAGATGGCTGAGGCCCTGGACGCGTACGGCGTTCGCGGCTGGCTCCGCTACCTGCGCCTGTACCTGCCGGCCTCGGTGCCCAAGCTTGTGTACAACAGCGTCGTGTCCTGGGCCGCCGGCTGGTACTTCCTGAGCCCGGCCGAGGTGATCGGCAGCGGGCTGCTGCTGCCCGGCCTCGGCAGCTTCGCCAGCAGCGCGGCGCAGCAAGGCCGGCTCAGCCATACCATGGCCGCCGTAGGCGTGCTGGTTTCAATCGTCGTTACCATGAACATCTTTATCTGGCGCCCACTGTCCCTTTGGGCGGAACGCTTCCGATACGAATTCTCGCCGGCCGGCGGGGAGACCGGAGATTCCTTCGCTTATGAGATGTGGCGCCACTCCGGCTTCTTCCGGATGCTGCGGCGCGTCTTCAGCCGGCTGCTGGAGCGTGTCTTCGGCGCGCTCTTTGACCTGGGGGCGAGGCTTGGAGCCCGGCAGGACAGCAAGGCCCGGCGCCGGACCTACACCCTCCTGAAGGGGCTCATCAACCTGAGCCTGGCGGGGCTTGGCCTTTATGTGGCCTTCAGCGGCGTCCGCGCCCTGGTAATGCTGTTATCGCAGCCGCTGCCCAGCGAGGCCGGCCAGATCTGGCTCGCCTTGCTGGCCTCGTCGCTGCGCCTGGCCGTGGCTTTCCTCATCTCCCTGGCCTGGACCATTCCCACCGCTGTGGCGCTCGGACACAACGACCGGCTGGCGCAATTCCTCCAGCCGGTGCTGGAGACCCTGGCAGCGGTGCCGGCCACGGCTCTGTTCCCGGTCATCGTCTACTTCCTGGCCACCCGGCCGGGGGGCATGAACGTGGCTTCCATCCTGCTGGTGCTCACCGGCATGCAGTGGTACCTGCTGTTCAACACGCTGTCCGGCGTGCGCTCCATCCCCCGGGACATGAAGGAAGCGGCGCGGTCCTTCGGCTTGAAGGGCTGGCTGTATTGGCGGAGGGTGGTCCTGCCGGCCATCGTGCCGTCGGTGATCACCGGCAGCATCACCGCCATCGGCGGCGGTTGGAACGCCCTCATCGTCTCCGAGTACGTGACCTACAAGCACGAGGTGCTGAAGGCCTTCGGCATCGGCTACCTGCTGGACAAGGCGGTGTACGAGACTCAGAACTTCCAGATGGTCTGGCTGTCCCTGGCGGGGATGGTTCTGGCCATCTTCCTGCTCAATCACTTTGTCTGGCGCCGCCTCTATGACCGCGCTTCCGTGATGTTTCGGATGAGCGACTAACGCCGCGGGGCGTGGAGCCCGCCCGCAAGCGCGGGCTGGACGCTGACAGCCGGCTCGCAAGGCGCCCCAGAGGAAAGGAGGGACCGGATTATGGCCTTGCTCGACATTCAGAACGTCTACAAGACGTACACTGACAACAGCCGTTCTATCACCGTCGTGGAGGACATCTCCTTTAGCATCAACGCCGGCGAGTTTGTCTGCCTGGTTGGGCCCTCCGGTTCCGGAAAGAGCACGCTGCTGCGCATCATCGCCGGCCTGGATACGGCTAGCCAGGGCAAGGTTCTGTACCAGGGGCAACCGGTATCTCAGGCCATGGACCGGATCGCCATGGTCTTTCAGTCCTTCGCTCTCCTGCCCTGGCTTACGGTGAACGAGAACGTGGAGCTGGGCCTGGAGGCCCGGGGAGTCTCTAAGCAGGAGCGGCAGCAGCGGGCCAGCAAGTTCATCGACAAGGTTGGCCTGGACGGATTCGAAGAAGCTTATCCTCGTGAGCTCTCCGGCGGCATGAAGCAACGCGTCGGCATCGCCCGGGCGCTCACTGTGGAGCCGCAGCTTCTCCTCATGGACGAACCCTTCTCCGCCCTGGACGCCCTGACTGCCCAAAACCTGCGGGAAGAGGTGCTCACCCTCTGGCAGGATGAGACCCTGCCGGTGGATTCGGTGATCATGGTCACCCACGGCATCGAAGAAGCCGTCCTGATGGCCGACCGAATCCTGGTGATGTCGGCCCGCCCCGGGCGCATCAAGGCGGACGTGCGGGTGGAATTGGCTAGGCCGCGAAACATGAAGGACGAGGCCTTTGGCCGGTTCACGGACAGGATTTACTCGTTCGTCCTCTAATCATGGTGTATAATGAAAACCGCCACGGCACCCGAAGGAGGGAACCTGGGTAGATGGACATAGTGCCCCTGCCTAGAGCTGGCATAGGCACCGTCATCGGGCTCATGGAGATCCTGGATGACTCCGGCGGCAGAGATGATGTCTTCCGGCTGGCCAAGGAACTGCAGATGGAGCTGGATGATATCCTGCCCGTCATTGAGGCTGGCAAGCTGCTGGGGTTCCTTCAGGTGGTCGATGGAGACCTGATGCTGACGGACGTCGGCAAGACCCTGCTGCGCTCCGATATCAACCAGCGCAAGGATCTGCTCTGGGATCAGCTTCTAAAGATCAAGGTCTTTCAAGAAGTGGTCGCCGCCTTGAAGTCTCGCAGCCGCCTTCGCATCAAGCGGGACTTCTTTGTTGACCTGTTCGAACAGAAGATGTCGGACAAGGATGCGGCGCAGTTCTTCAAGACTGTGGTCGACTGGGGACGCTATGCCGAACTCATCGGCTACGACCCGGAGGAAGAGATCATCTATCTGGACACAGAGGAATAGAAGCGAGGGGCCCCAGCCGCAGCGGCTGAGGCCTTTTTTGTGCATGTGGGCGTGTGGGTTGGCGCTTACACCCGTTGCCCCGCGCCCGCCGCCGGCAGGGCCGACGGGCTGTAGGCGGTGGAGAAAGCCCGGCGGTTCAGGGGGTCGAAGGCCCCAGCCCGGTCCTCCGCTGACACCAGCAGGGTGTCGAAGGCCGCCAGGGGGGCGGCGCGGCGGGCTTGCAGGCGGTAGGTGCCCGGCCAGACCTTGCGGAAGAACCCCAGCGGGGCCACGTCGCCGGACTCTCGTTTCACCAGCCAGCCGGCATACACGTTGAAGGGGCGGCTGGTGACCGGGTCGCCGCCGTAGACCTCGGGTCCCGGCACGTCGTGCAGGGTAACCACCAGGCCGTCGTGGGTGAAGTCGAAGATGGCGGTGCCACCGCCGCCGTGCGCCAGGGGATGGATGGGGGCCAGGATCTCCTGAGCCTGCTGTGCCTCGCGTCCGGGGCCGCCCGGTTGGACCCCTCCAGGGGCGGCAGGGACCGGCTGCAGGGTGGCCCAGGAGCCACTCAGGACCGTGGTCGCGCCCCGGTCAGGATCCGGCACCCGGGGCTCGGCCGTGACTACGACCCGCGCGCCCGCCCCCAGGGCAATGGTGCCCATGGCCGGCAGTACGGTACAGAAACCGGAACCGTCGGTCGAAGTATTGAAGGGAGGGAGGGGCACCGGCTGACCTTGCTGTCCTGGTTGGCCTTCCCCGCCCGACCCGCCCTCCGCCGGCACCAGCCAGGCCTGGTAGACGTAGCGGTCGTTTTCCTGCAGAGGGCGCAGGTTGTGGACGTGCAGGCTCAGGGAAGCCCTGTCGCCCCGCAACGCCA
>JAMDAP010000206.1 GCA_023484675.1 Bacillota bacterium | reverse complement strand
GTCGGGCGGGTGGAAGGCCACGTAGCCCACCACCACCTCTCCGGTGTGCGCTACCGTCACGCGTCCGTGATCCATCCGGCTGATTTCGATCAGGGCCTGCTTTTGCTTTTCCGGGGGACGGAAGGCCCGCAGGCCCTCGTGCAGGGTGAGGGCCGCCAATTCTTCCCCTGGGACGGGCCCCTCGATCAGAACCGGGCCTCCATTGGTTTCCAGGGTCCTCTGCTTCTTCTCAGGGATAATCAACGGCTCCACCTCCCCTTCAATTATACCTCGCGAAGGGAGGTAGGATTTACCGGCTGCTCCGCCGAAGAGGTGGTGGTGGGCTACGTGGTCTTCCACCCGCCCGACCCCAGGGAACGGTGGTGCAGAGGGTGCCGTGGCGATGTCCTTGAACTCGGCATCGAGGTGGCTACCCCCTGGCGCGGAAAGGGGGTTGCCCGGGGCGTCCTGGAAGTCTCCTTCCTGGACGGCGCCCTGGAGGACTACATCGTCCTCACCACCGAGTATTACTGGCACTGGGACCTGAGGGGTACCAGCCTGAATCCATACCAGTATCGCACCATGCTCACCAGGCTCTTCGGCAGCGTCGGCCTGGAGCCCCGGGGCACCGACGAGCCCGACATCGCCAGCCACCCCGCCAACATGCTGATGGTCCGCATGGGACGCCGGGTGGTCCCCGAGCGGGTCCTGGAGTTCGAAACACTCCGTTACGAAAACCGAGGCTTCTTTTAAGGGGGAGGGTTTCAGGTGCTGGTGGAGGAGATCATGAGCCGGGAACCGGTGACCGTCCTTACGACGGCCACCATCCGGGAGGCGCTCCAGCGGACGCGGGAGAAGCGCATTCGCCATCTTCCCGTTGCGGAGGGGCGGCGACTGGTGGGTCTTGTCACGGACCGGGACCTACGGGACGTCTGTCCCTCGGTTCTCAAGCCGGAGGACGATGAACTGCTGGACCGCACCAGGGTGGGGGATTTTATGCGCACCAGGGTGATAACCGTCCACCCTCTGGATCACGTCGGGGAGGCGGCGCGGCTTCTCTACCTGCACAAGATCGGTTGCCTCCCGGTGGTGAGCGGCGGCAAACTGGTGGGGATAGTCACCGAGACGGACATCCTGCGTTCGCTGGTGCAACTCCTGGGGGTCTTGAAACCAGGTTCCCATGTGGAGGTGGAGGTTCCCGACCGTCCGGGGATGCTGGCGGAGGTGGCGGAGATCGTGCGCCGCCACCGGACCAACATAACAAGCATGCTGACCTTCCCGTCCCCCCGCGAGGGGAACACGGTACTGGTCTTCCACCTGGAAACCATCGATCCCCGGCGGATTATCGGAGAAATCGAGCAAGCCGGGTACCAGATCCGCTGGCCCCGGCCCGAGAAGGAAAAACCGTGAGCGGCTCTGCGGTTTTTCTCTACACTCCCGCTTTCCTGGACTATTCTTTCGCCCCGGACCATCCTTTCAACCCGCTGCGGCTGGAGCTGACGGTGGACCTGCTGGCCGGCTCGGGGTTATTGGAACGAGACGAGTGGGTTGATCCCCGCAGCGCCACCGTGGACGAGCTATCCCAGTTCCACGACCCGTCCTACATCCAGGTGGTGCAGGAGGCCGGGCGCCTGGGGTATCCTCCTCCGGGGGCAGCGCGCTGCGAACTGGGCACGGAGGACAATCCGATCTTTCCGGGCATGCACGAGGCCGCCGCCCGCGCCGCCGGCGCCTCCCTGGCCGCGGGCGAGCTGGTTGTGGAAGGGAAGGCGGCCCATGCCCTGAACCTGGCAGGGGGGCTGCACCATGCCCACCCGTACCGAGCCTCGGGCTTTTGCATTTACAACGACGCCGCCATTCTGATTCGCCACCTGAAGCGCAAGTACGGCATCCGGGTGGCCTATATCGATACCGACGCCCACCACGGGGACGGTGTCCAGTGGGCCTTCTACAACGACCCGGAGGTCCTGACCATCTCCTTTCACGAGACGGGCCGCTACCTCTTCCCGGGTACGGGGTTCGTCCACGAACGGGGACGCGAGGAGGGATTCGGCTACTCGGTGAACGTTCCCCTGGAGGCGTTCACCGAGGACGCTAGCTTCATCGAATGCTTCGAGACGGTTGTTCCTCCCCTCCTCCGCGCGTTTGGGCCCGACCTCATCGTCAGCCAGAACGGCTGCGACGCCCACGCCCTGGACCCCCTGTCGCACCTGAGCCTGACCAACACCTCCTTCCGGCGCGTTCCCGAGGTAGTCCACAGCCTGGCCCACCAGCTTACGGGAGGGCGGTGGATAGCCCTGGGCGGCGGCGGCTACGACATCTGGCGGGTGGTTCCCCGCGCGTGGGCTCTCTTGTGGTCGGAAGTGTCAGGCCGTCTGCTCCCTTTCCGACTCCCCTCCGCATGGCTTGACCGGTGGCAGCCCCGGAGCCCGGTCCCCCTCGCCTCCTCTTTCGGCGACAACCCTTCCGACTTTCCACCCGTCCCCCGGCAGGCTGAGATCCAGGAAAAAAACCGCATTACCTCCGAGCAGGCGCTCGAGGAGGCTCTGCGGCTCATAAAGGGGTGAATGCCACCATCCTCAGAGTTTGTTCAGCCGGGCCCGCCGCTGGCGCTCCGCGCGGGAGAGGCGCCGGGCGGCCCCTTTTTTCGAGCGCGGCGGTTCTTCCCCTTCGTCGTCCCCCTTCTCCGCCACGTAAGGCGGAACTCGTTCCCGGCGGGTGCGAGGGCCCGCCAGGTAAGCCAGCCTCTCCCAGAAGGCCTCCGACGAACAGGAGGTGGCGCCGGACCGTTCCGCGGACCGGGCAACCTCGTTGTCGGAGCTTACAACCATCATGCCGGGAGACGCCATCCGGGCCAGCGCGGCGTCGGCGGAGGGGGCGAAGACGACCCGGATGCCACCAATCCTCCGTTCATGGGTGGCCGTACCGTCGAAGACCACCGTGAACTGGTGGCCGCGGTCCCGTTGGTAGCGCCGAAGGAGCCCCAGGAGCGCCTCCCGGCTCTCCTCCAGCCCCTGCTGCTCGGT
>JAMDAP010000101.1 GCA_023484675.1 Bacillota bacterium | reverse complement strand
TACTGGGTCGGATGGAGGGCGCGGGACCCTGGTTTTGGGTGGGGCTGGTTACGGCCTTGCTGGTGCTGATGAAGCACCGTCGGGATTTCAAAGAGTACCGTGCTGGTAGGCGAGAGCTCTGGTAAGAGCGGCGGAAACGTTGGACCTGGAGGAGAACCATGCCGGCAGAGCTTGAACGGATTCAAACGTATGACATCCGACTGTTGGTCCTGGACGCTGACGGCACCACCCTTGATCCGGCGGGTCGGGTATCGCCGGCAACGCGGCGGGCGGTGCGGGCGGCGCAGCGCCAGGGCGTGCGCGTCGTGCTGAACACCGGGCGGCTGCACAGCTCCGCCGCCAGAGTTGCCCGGGAGGCCGGGCTGGATGAACCCGTGCTTTCCTGCAACGGCGCCGCCGCCTCCTCCCTGGACAGAACGCCGCGCGTCTGGTGGCGCGACGCCCTGGACCGGGAGGACCTGGACCTGCTGCTCAAGGTGCTGGACGACTTCGGCTGCTCCTTTGAGCTGTACGTCGGCGACCATATATACACGTCCAGGCGTAGCTTCAGCCTCAGGGCCTTCTGGGGTTGGACCAAGCCACAGGTCAGGCACGGCTGGCGCGTCCTCTGCCGCATCTGGCGCGATCTGCAGCAGGTGCGGATTCAGCCCTTCAGGACGTGGCCGGGTACGGACGATGAGCTGCCGGAGAAGGTGATGGTGAGTCACCTACGTCAGAGCAGCCTGGAAGAGGCGGCCAAGGCCCTGGCCCAGCTCTTGCCGGGGCGCCTGGAGATGGCGCGGTCCGGCGAGAACTACCTGGAGGTCACTCGGGCCGGAGTGAGCAAGGGCGTCGGTGCGGCCCGGCTGGCGGAGATGCTGGGGCTCTCCCGCGACCAGGTGATGGCCATTGGTGACCAGGGCAACGACCTTTCCATGCTCCGCTGGGCGGGCCTTGGCGTGGCCATGGGCCACGCCCCTGAGTACGTCAAGGCAGCCGCTGACGCCGTAACCGGCGACAACGGCCGCGAGGAAGGCGTGGCCAGGGCCATCGAACGCTTCATCCTGGAGCCGCGGTAGCGGGCGCTTGTCAGGCGCGGGCGGTGTAAACCACGGCGCAACTGGTGGCCCACAGGCCGCCGGCGGCGAAGCCTGCCAGCACGTCGCTGGGAAAGTGAACGCCCAGGTAGACGCGGCTCCAGCCGATGAACACCACCAGCAGGGCGAAGGCAGTGCCTCCCAGAACCAAAGCCCGCCGTGACAGTGTGGGCAGGTCGCGCTGGGCCATATGCCAGAGCAGGAATGCCAGGAAGGCGTAGAAGGCGAAGGACACCATGGAGTGCCCGCTGGGGAAGCTGTAGCCCGAGGCCGCCGCCAGGTGCAGGACCTCCGGCCGGGGACGTCGGAAGATCTCCTTCAGGGCCTCACTCAGCAGCCAGGCCCCCACCAGGTCGACCTCCAGCATAACCGCAGCCCAGGGTAAGCGGCGCATGTGCCAAAGCCAGTGACCGAGCACCAGTCCAAGGATGATCACGGCAGTGGGCGAACCCAAGATGGACATGCCCCGCATGAATTCGGTCACCCCAGCGTTGGTAACGCTTCGGGCGAGGGCCGTGAGCACGGTGTCGAAGGCGGACAGTTGCTTCTCCCGCAGGTCGTCCGCCAGTTTAGCGAAAAGCACCAGGAAGAAGGCATTCAGGGCGATGCCGGCGACCAAATAGGTGCCAAACTCGCCCAGGTCGCGCCAGCGCCCCGCCCGCGCCAGGCTGTGCCGATAGAAGGCCTGCAGCCGGGCCAGGGCGGAACGCGTCCAGCCGGCCCGCTGCGCCAGCCAATAGAGGAGAACCAGGGCCACGGTCACGCCCACCGTCACCCAACCGAAGGGGCCCTGCAGGAAGCGCACCACCGAAGGCCCGTACAGCCAGAGCAGGGCAGCTTCCAAATAGAAGCGAAGGCCGCGGCCCATCAGCGAGGCCCAGGTGAAGGTGCCGAGGGGGATTAAAAAGAGGCCGGCGGCTATGGTAAAGAGCTTGTAAGGGATTGGGGTCAGGGCGGCGGCCAGCACGGCCCAACCGCCGTAACGCTGAAAGAGCCGCTCGATTTGCCGGATTTGGGCCTCCGTAGCCAGCCACGCCAACACCCGGCGCCCCACTCGCCGTCCCAGCCAGTAGCCGAACAGGCCGCCCAAAGCGGAGGCGGCGGTGGCCACGGTGCCGTACCACAGGGCATAGCGGGGAGAGGCGAGGGCCAGGGGAATCAGGACCAGGTCCGGCGGCACCGGAAAGAAGGACGCCTCAGCGAAGGCGAGCAGGGCCAAGCCCCAGGGGCCCAAGGCCTGGAACAGGGCGGTGGTGGATGCGGTCCACTGCTGCAACGTCTGCCAAAGGCCCACGTCTCACCCTCCCGTTGCTGCGGCTTGTCCCAGGGACACGCCCATTGTACCGTCCACGACCTGAAGGCTGCAAGTTCGGGTCGCCGCGGCGCTTCGGGAAGCATCAGAGGATTCGCTCCGAAGCAGCGAGAATTCCCCACAAGAGGCGACCGCGGGGTGTGAGCCCGGGTTGCGGAGGAGGGTCTGCTTTGTCTTACCCGGTCGATGCTCCTGCCATGGTTCGCCGTCTAAATGCACACCTGATTTTACAGTTGGTTCGCGAGCAACCGGGGCAGTCCCTCTCGTCCTTGACCAGGCGCTCCGGCCTCAGACAATCGGACCTGGCTCCCATCTTGACCGACCTCAAGGGCTTCGGTCTGCTGACGGAAGGACCGGTCGGTGGAGTCGATGGAGCCGGAGGAGAGGAAGGCCTCTACTTCAACTCCAAAGCGATGAAGGTGATCGGCCTGACCCTTGGCCCCTCCAAGCTGCAGGCTGCGCTTACCGATTTGGAGACGGATGTGCTGACTCGCTGGAGCGGCCCCCTGGACGCGGGTTCCAGCCGCCAGCGCCGGTGGGAGGTCATCCTGGAGCAGGCGGCGGAAGTGGTGGAGAGCCTCCTGGCAGCTGCCCAGCTCAATCCTGATCAGATCACCGGCCTGGGAGTCTCGCTCCCCGGCCAGATGGACGTGAGTCGTGGCATCTCCCACGTCATCCACACGCTTAACGGCTGGCGCGACGTCCCCGTAGTCCCCTGGCTGGAGGATCGCCTTGGCATTCGCACCTTCTTGGAGCACAACGTGCGGGCCATGGCCCTGGGGGAGTGGCGCTTCGGCAGCGCCCGCGGGGCGCAGAACTTCCTGGCGGTCAAGCTGGGCACCGGCATCGACGCTGCGGTGATGGTGGACGGCCGGCTGGTGCGCGGCGCCTCCGGCCACGCTGGGGAGCTGGGGCACGTCAACGTGGTGCCCTCTGGCGGGCCCTCCTGCACCTGCGGATCGACCGGCTGCCTTGACGCCATGTCGTCCGGACACGCCGTCGCCCGTCGGGCTCGGGAGCGCCTCCGCACCGGCGCCGCCAGCCTGCTGACCGACTCCGACTTCAACCCCGGTGGCGAGGTGACGGCGCAGGTGGTTCACCGGGCGGCCGTGGCCGGCGACGAGCTGGCGGCCTCCGTTTTTGCCGAGGCGGGGTGGTACTTGGGCCTGGCCCTGGCCAGCGCCGTCAACCTGCTCAATCCCGAGCGCATCGTCATCGGCGGGGGCTTGGCCAACGCCTGGGACTACCTGGCGCCGCAGGTCCACTCGGCCATCGAGTCCAAGTCCTTGCGGCTTTCGCGCGATAGCGTGACCATTGTGCCCGCCACCCTAGGCCCGGACGCTCCGGCCCGCGGCGCCGCAGCTATCGTCGTCGATAGGTTCTTCGGCGTCGGGGAAGCCTTTGGCTTCGAAGCAGCGATGTGGGAAACCCTTGTACCGGGAATGGCGGGGGGCCGCGCTCAACGGCGCTCGAAGGGCAAAGGTGGGGGAGGAAGCAAGGCATGAAGTGGGTCGTCTATCCCGATTATGATGCCATGTCCCGGGCGGCTGCGGCGGTGATCGCGGCGCAAGTCCGCTCCAAGCCGAACAGCGTCTTGGGCCTGGCCACGGGGAGCACGCCCGTCGGCACCTATCAGGAGCTGGTTCGCATGCACAAGGAGGAAGACCTGGATTTCTCCCAGGTCGTCACCTACAACCTGGACGAGTACCTGGGGCTGCCGGCGGAGAACCAGCAGAGCTACCACTACTTCATGTGGCAGAACCTGTTTGGTTCCATCAACATCAAGCCATCCCACGTACATATTCCGCCCGGCCAGCCGGCGGACGTGAGCAAGGCTTGCCAGGACCACGACCGGTCCATCGAGGAGGCTGGCGGCATCGATCTTCAGCTCCTGGGCATTGGCAGAAACGGCCACATCGGCTTCAACGAGCCGGACTTCTACCTGCGGACGGAGACGCATCTTGTAGCTTTAAGCGAAGATACCATCGCCGCCAACGCCCGGTTCTTCGACGACCCGGCCGAGGTGCCGCGGGCCGCCGTCACCATGGGCGTCGGGACGATTATGAAGGCCAGGCACATCCTGCTCCTGGCCTCCGGTGAGGACAAGGCGGAAATTGTCGCCCGTATGGTGGAAGGGCCCGTGACCACGGAGGTTCCGGCCTCGGTCCTGCAGATGCACCCCCAGGTTACTGTCCTGCTTGACCAGAACGCGGCCAGGGTGTTGCAGGACGATGAGCTTCGCCGGCGCCGCCAACCGGACTAGGACAGGATACCTCAGCCGGCAGGCCGGCTCAAGCGCACCGGACGGAAGGGTGGGGACGTTGGCGTCGTTTCGGGTTGAACCCTTCCGGTGGGAGGACCACGCGGCCGCGGTTCGCGACCTGTACTGCGAGGTATTCTCGGAACCGCCCTATCACGGCATCAGCCAGGTGGGCGCGGAAGAAACTCTGAGGCGTCAGGCGGGCTATTCCGGGTTTGACGGCCGTGTGGCTCTGGCAGACAATGGGCAACTGCTTGGCTTTGCCTACGGTTGGGACTCGAACCCCGGGCAGCCGTGGCACGACCGTATGCGATCACTGTTCGGCCCCGCACTGTCACCGCGTTGGCTTTCTGACTGCTTCGAGTTTGCGGAACTCGGGGTTCGCCTTGATGCCAGAGGACAAGGTGTTGGTGCAGCCCTACACGACGCCTTGCTTCTAACTCAACCCCACGCGACAGCAGTCGTCAGCACCAACCCTTTGGCTGCTGCGGCCCAGTATTTCTACCGGGCGAGGGGCTGGCAGATTATCTTGGAGCCCGTCTTCTTTTCGGAGGGGAGCCCTGCCCTGCGGTTTTGGGGCAAGGACCTGCGGTGAGGCTGCAATGGGGGGGCACGGAGCGACTGACAAATCCTGCATCCGTTTTAAGCGTTATCGGTAGGCGTGCTGGACCGCGTCTGGCCTGCATCTGACCGGTGATCGCGCCGAGGGACGTGCCTTCTTGAGGGAAAGTGCCTCTTCCCCGACGAAATTGGCTTGCATTTCTGCCTGAAGTCGGGTACACTTTATTCCGTCGCACGATGTGCCGTGGCCACGCTGGTTTCCAGGTTGTGTCTTCGTGCAGATCCATGGCGACGAAAATTCTTGAACCGAGGGAGAGCACGAAGGAACATGACCAAGACCCTGTATTTCGGGAACCTGCCGTGGGCCGTCACTAGCGACGATCTCACCGAAGCCGTCACCCAGCACGCGGAGGTTATCTCCGCCCGCATCGCCACCGACCGTGAAACCGGTCGTTCGCGTGGTTTCGGTTTTGTCGAGGTGCCGGAGGAGAAGGCCCAGGCCGTCATCGACGCCCTGAATGGCGCCGAGTGGGGCGGCCGCGCCCTGACCGTCAACGAAGCCAAGCCCCGCGAAGAGCGGCCGGCTCGTGGCGGCGGCGGATTCGGCGGCGGCAACCGCCGCAGCTACTAAGGGCTAGGCCCCAGTCAGCGGCAAGCCGTAAGGCAGCTAATGAAAAGGCCCGGTGCTAACGCACTGGGCTTTTTTCTGCTGCTTCAATCCCTTCAATCCAGCGGGGATTCGGTCCTCGCTCGGTTCCACGCCTTCCGCCAGGTGAAGAGGACAGTTCGCCGGCCGCGGCCTCTTTGCCTCCCGACACTCCGGGGCCCCGGCTATCCGCCCGCGCCGCCGCCGTCGTGGATGCCGCCTTCGGTCAGCCCGCGCGCGTCCAGAAGCTTGTCGGCCTCCTCCGCCGACAGGTAGCCCTTGGCCACCACCACCTCACGGATGGTCTGGCCCGTGGCCATGGCCTCCTTGGCCACCTCGGCCCCCTTCAGGTAGCCGGTCACTGGGTTCAAAGCCGTCACCAGGATGGCGTTCTTGGCCAACCAGCCGGTGGCCTTTTCTGCATTGGCCTGGATGCCCACCACGCACCTGGTGGTGAAGGCCCCCAGGGCCCCAATCAGCACGTGCATCATCTCAAACAGGTTGTGGGCGATGATGGGCATCATCACGTTCAGCTCCAGCTGGCCGGCCTGCCCTGCCATCATCACCGTGGTGTCGCAGCCGATGACGTGAAAGCAGGCCATGTCCAACATCTCCGGCTGCACCGGGTTGACCTTGCCGGGCATGATCGACGACCCCGGCTGAATGGCCGGCAGGCGGATTTCGTCCAGGCCGGTGGAGGGGCCGGAGGAAAGCAGGCGCAGGTCGTTGGCGATGCGGATCAGCGTTACCGCCAGGGTGCGCATGGCGCCGGAGAAGTCCACGGAGTCGGCCTGGCTCTGCATGGACTCAAAGAGGTTGCCGGAGGACTCCAGTCGCTGCCCCGTGAGCTCGGCCAGGCGCTTGATCATGCGCTGGTGATACTCGGGATGGGCGTTGAGGCCGGTGCCGGTGGCGGTGCCCCCGATGCCCAAACGGCGCAGCCGGTCGCCGGCGGTGGCCAGGCGCTCCCGGTCGTTGCGAACCGCCTTGGCATAGCCGCCAAACTCCTGGCCGAGGCGCACGGGCACCGCGTCCTGCAGGTGGGTGCGGCCGGACTTGACGATTGGGTCGAACTCCTTGGCCTTGGCCTCCAGGGCGCCGGCCAGGCCGTCCAAGGCAGCGAGCAGTTCAGCCAGGCGCCACAGGCAACCCAGGCGGATCGCCGTGGGGATGGTGTCGTTGGTCGATTGGGCCATGTTGACGTGGTCGTTGGGGCTGACGGGCTTCTTCGGGTCGTCCAGGGCATAGCCGAGGATCTGGTTGGCGCGGTTGGCGATGACCTCATTGGTATTCATGTTGTGGGAGGTGCCGGCTCCGGCCTGGAAGGGGTCGACCACGAACTGGTCGCGGTGTTGCCCGTCGACGATCTCCTGGGCCGCCTCGGCGATGGCCTCGGCGATCTTTGGGTCGAGCAGCCCCAGGTTCCGGTTGACATCCGCCGCCGCCCGCTTGATGGTGGCCATGGACCAGGTGAAGGCTGGGTAGGGCTGCATGCCGGTGATGGGAAAATTGAGGACGGCGCGCTGGGTCTGGGCGCCGTAGAGAGCTGTAGCGGGAACATGCATTTCGCCAAGGGAATCCTTCTCGACGCGGAACTCCTCAGTCAAGGGAAAACCTCCTCTATGCAGGGACTTCCTTCCAGGAGCGACCAGGCACACTTCTCCGTCGAGCCTCAGCTTCCTGCTTCCTGCCACTCCCGGCCTAGTGTCGCAAGGAGGAAGTCCGCTTATGTATGGCGTGCGGCCGTTAGACCGCATTGACGGGCAGCAGCTGCGTCCTATGGCCGCGGACTGGGCGCCAGTCGTGCCGGGTCCATGACCTCGCCAGCGTCGAAGAGGGGAAGCAGCAGCTTGCGCTGGGTGCGCAGAGCCATGCCGTCGACGTGCCGACGGTCCATCAGCAGGTAATTCGGCGTCGCCTCCAGGTAGGGCGACGGCCCCACCGAGAGGAAGACCCGGAAGCCCCGGTCCATCAGGTAGCGCATGCGCGTATCGCTGGCCGGGACCCGGCTGCCATGGGGAAAGACGTAGATGGGGGTGGGCCCCACCAGGGGTTCCACCTGGTCCTCCCAGCGCCGGGTGTCCCGCTCCAGAACGGCCTGGCTGATCCTTGCCAGGGGCAGGTGGCCCCAGCCGTGGGAGGCAAAGGCCCAGCCCGTGGCCTTGAGCCGTTCCACCACCCGCTCGGCCCCCTCCCGCTCCTCCTGGTCGCCCGGCGCGTCGCTCTTGTTGGTCCGGTACCCCAGGATGCCCTGGTGGCCCGTCAGGGCGATCACGCCCTTGGCGCCATTCAGCGAGAAGTCCGGGTGCAGCCGTACGAAGGCGTCCACGATGGGGATGATCTCGTCATCCGTGGAGACCGCCGTTTCGCCCTTCGAGTCGACCGACTCGGCAGCCACGTTGCCCTCGCCGTCCAAAACCAGGCGTGTGGCGTTGCCGTTCTCCCGCATGTAGTCGTAGTAGTTGAGGTCATCGACGGAGAGGATGAGCGGCTTCTTGCCCCGTGGCAGCCGCAGCGACCGCCGCTCCACCACGGTCTTGCCGTCCTGCTCCCTGATCTCGTATAGGCTGCGGATGTCGATCAGGATGTAGTCGTTCCGGTACAATGCTTGCAGGATCTTCTTGAACTCGGGCACGGTGACGAACCAGTCGTCATAGCCCTGGGACAGGCTGTCGCCGTCGAAGGCGCGCTCGGGGTAGATGATGAGCGGGTGAAAGAAGATGTTCTCCATCGGACCGGCATAGGGGACAAGCTCCTGCTCAGCGGCTCGGGCGTCGGTGGAGTCGGCCGGGTCGTTCTTTACCGCCGATGTGCCGCCGGGGGCGCCTTCCGTGCCGGGTGGCGCGGTGGCCCCTGCGGCGCGACCCAGGCTCGCGCAGCCGGAGGCTCCCGCCAACATGACGCCCAGGGTCAGGATGGCTGCCACCAGGACGGCGACAGTGCACCGGGCGGGTGCCCCGCCGCGCTGATCCTGCCTGCGACCCGGAAGAACTCCCATGAACCCATCCCCCGCCTGCTGCCTTTGCCTCTGAGACGCGGCAGCGGCGGCAAGGTTTCGTACGGCATTGCCGACATTCCAACGTGGGATGCGCTGTACCTGCGGGACGAGCCGTTTGGAGGATTGTCGGTAGGGGATCGGGAACCTTTGTGGGCAAGGACGCCCTGGAGGTCGCAGCACCCCCGCCTGGAGTGCTTCGGGGGGCCTTGCGCGCATCGACATACGGGATGTGGCCGCACTTGCAAACTCGATCTGCTATGTACAACATGAGGGAGGCACGGGCGATGGATGCCGTCTTTCTGGGCGACAATCGGGTTCTGGTGAAAACGACCTGGGGTGCTTTGCTGACGGTACCAACGGACGACGCGGTAAGACAGGCCCCAGGGTTCCCCAGCCGTCCATGCGGGGATGCGTCAGCCTGCACACGCAGCCGGCTACTCCTCCTCCACGTAGATCATCTTCCAGTCATACCCCCGTCCACGACCAGGTTCGCCCCCGTGAGGAACCCCGCCTCGTCGGAGGCCAGGTAGACGCAGGCGGCGCCGATGTCCTCGGGCCGACCGACGGGCGGGAACAAAGGGAATAGGGGCACGACCGGCGAACCACTGCCCATCCGGTCTCCTGCGCGAGGAGGCGGCGCCGTGGCGCTTTTCTTGTCCCCCACCCGGATCCGGGACTTCGAGCAATGCCCTTACCGTTACCAGCTCAGCACCAATAAGGCGGTGCGGGAGCTGTGGTCCAAGCCCAAGTCCTACTTCACCTTCAGCAACACTCTGCACGCCGTGCTGCGCGACCTATACCGCAAGGGCGGGCCGGCCGGCGTGGACTGGAACTGGGTCCAGGCTCGCTACCGCCTGCAGTGGCGCGGGCTGAACCCCATCGCCTCGGGGTTTGCCTCCCGCGATCAGGCCAAGGAGTCCTATCTTGAGGGCCTGGCGCTTTTGCAGCGCTACTACGAGAGCAACCGCGAGGAGCCGCACCGCGCTGAAATGGTGGAGCAGGGACTGGAGTACCAGAGCGAGGACGCCCAGCTCTGGGGGCGCCTCGACCGGGTGGACAGGCTGCCGGACGGCGGCATCGAGATCATCGATTATAAAACCGGGCGCTACCGCCTGGACGAGGAGGCCGTGGGCCGCGACTGGCAGATGAACCTCTACGGACTGCTGGTCCATGACGCCCTGAAGCCGGGCCAGATTACCCTGAGCCTTTATTACCTGCGGGAGAACGTCAAGGTCTCGGTGCCCATGCTGCGCGATCCGGAGGAGGTCCGCCAGGACTTCAGCGACATCGCCCTGATCATCGGCACCACCGACGACTTCACCCCGTCCCCCAACCGCTTCTGCCGCTTCTGCGACTACGCTTCCGCCTGCCCGGTGGGCCCTCAGATGGAGAGGCCCAGTCAGGAGCTGTTGCGGCGCCTGGAGCAAAGCCTGGGGCAGCTGGCGGACAACCGGTACCTGCAGCAGAAGCTGGAGATGGCACAGCGGCACCTGGCCCTGGCGGGAGAAACCGGCTCCTCTACTCAGCCGGCGTCTGCGCCGCCGCCCGAAGCCCCTGCTTCCCTCGAACTCCCCGACTCCGCCCAACCTGGCGAACTACAGGAGGGTCTGGTCCTCCTGGAGGCGGCCCTGCTGCCGCTCCTGCCCGATCGCGGGCAGGGTACGGCCAGGGCACTGGCCGAGTTGGGGCAGTTTCACGAGGCCCTGCAGGCCTGGGCTGCGGCCGAGGCCCACTTTGCCGCGGCCTCGCCGGTCGCCGCCACCAGTCTGCTGGCCCGCTATGCTCTGGAATACGGCCGCGCCTTGGAAGCCTACGTGCGTGGCAAGATGACCTATCTGGCCGGCAGCAGGGAGCTGGCCATTCGCGGCCGCCGCACCACCCTGGCCGGACTGGGCGAGCTCGGCCTGCTCGACCTTGGCCTCTGCAGCGATCTGCTTTCTGCCCACCCGCCTCTCTTCTTCAAGGAGCCCAACGGCTCGGGCCAGTTGGTGGACGACCTGATTCGCTTCCGGCACCAGTGCCACGCCATCGTGGCTCACGCTCGCACCACGGTCCCCCGCTCCGAACTGGTGGAGGTGAGGGACCAGGCCCTGCGGCTGCTGGTTCGGTTGACAGAAGGGCTACGCCGGGAGACCAGCTGGTCAAGCGGTGCAGGTCCTGCCAATGCCCCTGCCTGACCCGTATTGGAACCGCCCGCAGTCTGCAGATCCATGCGCTCCTGCGCCTTGATTCGCCGAGTCGACAGCTGTCGCAGCTCAGGCCCTTTTGTCGTTGCGGGCAACGGCTCTGTCGGTTGTCGATCGATTTTTGTACCTCATTCCAGACTCATGGGAGGAACTGTCGAGGAGTTTGTAGTATTTGAACACCCACGATCGTTTAATGAACGCGCTAACTGTCGAGCCTAATCGTGCAAGGAGGAGCAACTCTCGTCGTTCCCTCCGGCGGCCGTGCCGGGGGACCAAGCGGCAGCCGGCTCCACGGCCCCGGCTGTTGCTCCACGAAGGGAAGCGAAATCCGAATTGGGGTCGTTTGACGAGATCGCGCCGGGTGGCCCGTACGCCCATGGTGCTTCTGGCCATGCCGCAAAGTTAGGGGTCGTCTCGTTCCGCTGTTCAGTGTGCGGCCGCTCGCAGTTGGTGCAGTCTGCTTCGGTGTACAGCTTAAAGTTCATGCCGGACGGACGAGTGGGTGAAGCAGTTGAAGGCCCCTGTCTTGTCTGCCCCTTCTGCGGTGGCTCTTCCTATCGGGAGGGCGACCCGCGACTCAGACGTCTGCCCGCGGCGGAAGCACGGAACGGGTCAACCCCGTCGGGTCCGCGGAAGGTTCCGGTGCCTCTCAGGGCCGTTTGCGACGCTGTGGTAGGCACCCCGGAGAGCAGGATCTCCGTCTTGAACCTGGGGACCGGCGAGATCCTCTACCTGAGCCGGCGTTCCCGCCGTCAGGACGCAGCGCGCGAAGCCCCAGGCCCATACGGGCGGGAACTTGACCAATGGCTTGCTGCCCAGGCGCAGGATTACGAACGGCTGCCTGAACTGGACAGTGAGGAGAGGCGATCCCTCACGCGGCGGTTCGTGTCTACCCTGGGGGACGACCGAATTCGGGAACGGCTCTGGCGCCTGACCGAAGGCGGGTTGACGTACTCCGGTTTCCGTCGCGGCCTGAGTCAGCACCCCTGGCACGAGGGGCGGTGGCTGGAATATTCCCGGCGACACATCATGCCGGTGGTGACGGATTGGCTCGGGCAGGCCGGTTTGGTCCTTGAACCGGACAGATCATTGCTTCATTAGCTGGCGCAGGGTTTGACGGAACAGGCGAGGAGTTCTCGCCTGTTCCGTCGATTTCTGGCAGGGTCTGGGACTTGGTATGGCGAATGGTCCCATCGGAGGGAACTGCGGTGGACTTTCGCAGCCTGGCCCAAAGCCTCAAGCGCGAGCTGGACCGCGAGTTGGGGGAGGCCCCAGCCCTGACCCGGCCGCGGGGGCGAGCGGCAGCAGCACGCCAGTTGCTTCAGCAGCAGATGGATGAGGTCGTCGCCGGCAGGCGGCGCTTTCAGTGGATTCAGGCGGCCCGTCTGTTTGGCCTGATGCCTCGTCAGGCGCCCGGGCTCCTGATCTCACCCCAGGACCTTGGCCGGCTGTTGGGGGACGGCCTGGGTGTGGGAAAGAGCTTTTTGATCGTGGGGCCAAGCCGGGGCGATCTGGATCGCGCTCTGGCCAAGAGCCCCGTCAAGCCCATGGACACCGCCGGCCAGTGGGCGGAGGCCCTGCTCCCTCTCGTGGAGGAGTGGGAGAAGGGGCGCGCTTCGCGGCAGGAGGCATACTCTCGCCGGTCGCGCCTGGCCAGGGCCCAGGCACGGCTCAAGGAGATGGAGGAGCTTCGCCAGTGGCAGGCCAGGGTAGCGGATAAAGCGGCATCCCTGGTGCCGGAGGTGGAGCGGCTCCGCGCCTCCACCCGGGAACTGCAGCAGCGGTTGGAGGACCTGGATCGCCAGATGGCCAGGGCCCGCAAGACGGGGGCGCTGGGGTGGTGGGCGACAGCCCGGCGTGATAACGACGCTCTGGAGGAGCAGCGCGACCAGGTCTCCCTGGAACTGCGCATGGCCTTGGGCGCCTTGCACATTCGTGAGACAGAGCTGCAGAGGTGGCAGGAAGAAGCTCTGGTCCGGCAGCGGACGCTGCGGGGCCAGGAGGCCGGGTTCCCGGATGAGTTTGGCTGTGAGCCGAGGCAGGCTCGGGTGGCGGAACTGCTGCGACAGGCCAAAGACCAGGCGCGGCAACTGGATGCCGTTGTGCGCGAAGCCGCCGTGGCCATGGAACAGGCCCAGGAGAGCCTGCTTCAGGGGGCGCGGCTGGTGAGCCTGGCCTTCGACGAATGGCCCGGGTCGCCGGTGTTGCTGGAGTTGGAGTACGACACGGTGGTCATCCTACAGTCGGAAGCCCTCCATCCGGCCTTTCTCTTCCTGACGGCAGGGCTGGCCCGGTCTCAGGTGATTCTCTTCGGCGAACCGCCCAGCCCTCCGGTGGCGGGGCCCAAGGTGCGCCGGCGTGCCACCTGGCCTCGAAGCCGCCGATCAAGGCGCGAACCACTCTGAGTCAGAACAAGCGGTCCGGACGCGGGTGGAAACGCCGCTGAATGAGGGATACCAGCGAATACCGCCGGAGGCCCGCACCCTGCGGGCTCTCTTTGTTTCAAACCCCTCGGCGCTTTGCAGCCGGGCGGGCCGAAGGAGGAACAGTCGTTGCAGCAAATGGACCAGGCTCTTCAGGACCTATTTGGCCACGCCAGCTTTCGCCCTTTGCAGCGAGAGGCCGTGGAGGCGGTGCTTGCCGGCCGCTCCGTGCTGGCGGTGTTTGCCACCGGCGGAGGCAAATCGCTCTGCTACCAGTTGGCGGGGAGCCTGCTTCCCGGCGTGACCCTGGTCTTCTCTCCGCTGGTGGCCTTAATGAAAGACCAGTCGGAGACGCGGCTGGCCCACAAGCTAAAGCTCACCACCATCAACGGCCACACGCCGCCGGCCGTGGCGGCGGAGCGGCTGGAGGGCCTGCAGAACGGCACCTACAAGATGCTGCTGCTCGCCCCGGAGCGGTTGCGAAACCAGGCCTTTTTGGGGGCGGCCAAGGGCCTTCAGGTCAGCCTGCTGGTGGTGGACGAAGCCCACTGCCTATCCGAGTGGGGCCACGACTTCCGCCCGGACTACCGCCTCATTCGGGGCTTTCGGGAATCCGCCGGCAAGCCGCCGGTCATGGCCTTGACGGCGACGGCCACGCCGCAAGTGCGTGAGGACATCAAGGTCCAGCTGGGCATCCCCGACGCCCTGGAGCTGGTGGGCAGCAGCAACCGCCCCAGCATCTCCATCGCCGTGCACCGCCTGCGCTCCGAGCGGGTGAAGACCGAAGAGATTGAGTTGGCCTTGCGCGCCGCCCTTGGGCTGGGGCAGCGCCCGCGGCCGGGGCGTCGCGAAGAGGAGGTGACGGCTTACACCGGTGCGGCCATCGTCTACGTGTCAACCACCCGGGCCGCCGAGCGCTTGGCGGAGGACCTGACCCAGGAACTGCGGCTGAAGGTCCTGCCCTACCACGCCAAGCTGCCTCCTGCGGTGCGAAGCCGGGTACAGGAGGCGTTCATGGGCGGGCAGGCGCCGCTGGTGGTAGCCACCAACGCCTTCGGCATGGGGCTCGACAAACCCGACGTGCGGCTGGTCATTCACGCCGGCGTGCCCGCCTCCCTCGAGGCCTACTACCAGGAGATTGGTCGGTCTGGCCGGGACGGGCAGCCTTCACGCGCCCTTTTGCTCTACACCGGGCGCGACGTGGACTTCCGGCGCTGGCTGTTGGAGGAGGGTCGAGTGCGCCCGGACGACGTGCGTGCCGTTCTGGACGCCCTGAAGGACGGACGCGACCCGTTCCTCGGATCGCGGCCCGCCCCGCGCAAAGTCCAGCGGAGGCCCGCCGCCGGCCTGCAGGCCGGCCGCCGTCTCATCCCCCGGTCAGGGCCCGACAGGCAGGCGGAACCGCCGCATCCCCAGGAGGAAGCGGCAGCGACCAAGGTGCAGGCCATCGTCACCGAGCTGGAACTGCAGGGTCTGGTGCGGCGGCAGGGGCGGGGACCGGCAGGGCTGCGGCTGCGACCGGCCGCAACCGACGCCGACCTGGAGCAGGCCGTGCTGCGCGCCGGCACCCTGCTGGACCGGCTCTACAGGCAGCGCCTGGCCAAGTTCCGCAAGGTGGAAGAGTTTCTGACCACGCCGAACTGCCGGCGGGAGTTCCTGCTGCGCTATTTTGGCGAGAAGCTGGAGCGGCGGCCGGTTCCCTGCTGCGACCGCTGCGTCCGCCCGACGGAACCGATGCTGGTGGGCGGTCTGCCACGGGTGACACGCAAGGTCCGCCTCGAACGTCAAGATCCCGCCAGCGCAATCGCCGGCACAACCTCCGGCGAAGCGAGCCAAGCGCCGGCGGCTTCGGCCGCGTCCGGTGCCCCGGGCCTGGACCGGATCCTCAGGGCGGGTAAGCTGCGGGACCGTGCCGCTGTCCCAAGGCTGATCGATCAACTGTCGGGCAGCAGCGAGGACACCGTGCTGGCCTCTGCCACTGCTCTGGGGCGCATCAAGGACCCCAGGGCCGAGGAGCCGCTGCGCCGCCTGCTGTCGGACGACCGGCTGCAGGTGCGCCGCCACGCTGTGGAAGCGCTGGGCGAACTGGGGGAAACCCTGGAGACCGTATTGGCACTGGAGGTGCTTGCTGCCGGGGAGCAGGACGGCGTTCTGACCCGTTTGGCCGGTGATGCCCTGGCGCGGGTTCGGCGGAGGACCCGAGCCCAATTGGCAGCACGCCGTCAAGAAAACAAGTACAGGTAGAGGGCGGCCTCGACCAGGGCCAGGAGCGGGAAGCCCAGCCGGAGCGCCGCGTCC
>JAMDAP010000107.1 GCA_023484675.1 Bacillota bacterium | reverse complement strand
CATAGGAGGCGCAGTCGTGCTCACCGGAAAGCAAAAGCGTCATTTGCGGTCGCTCGGCGTCAATGACAAGCCGGGAATTCAGCTGCCGGCACGGTCCCAGGCATGAGCCCGCTGGACCGTTCACCCTTCGCCAACCCCTGGCGCATTACCGCCAGCCGCACCGTCTACGACCGCGGCCCGGTGCGGCTGCGGGAGGACGCCTGCGTCCATGGCGAGCGCGGCAACGCCCATCGCTTCTTCATCATGGAGTTCTTGGACTGGGTCAACGTGGTGCCGGTCACCCCGGACGGTCAGGCGGTGCTGGTGCGCCAGTACCGGGCCGGCCTTCAGGCGGCGTCCCTGGAGATCCCCGGGGGGACCCTGGACCGCGCCGACGAGGACCCTGCCTCCGCCGCGGCCCGCGAGCTTCTGGAGGAGACCGGCTTTCGCTCCGAGCGGCTGGAGGCCCTCGGCAGGGTGGCCGCCAACCCGGCCATCCAGAACAACTTCTGCCACTTCTACCTGGCCAGGGACGCCGTCAAGGTGGCGGAGCAGCACCTGGACCCGGCCGAGGACATCCGCATCGAGACCCTTCCCCTGGGGGAGCTGCGGCGCCTGATCCGGGAGGGCGAGATTGTGCATTCCCTCGGCATTCTCGGGCTGCTGTACGCCCTGGAGCGGTTAGGGCTGTAACGTTCCGGCGGCGCACGCCCTCCACCAGCAGGACCGGACTCCGCCGGCGGCGAATGAGAGAGGAAACCCGTCCGGCTGGAGAAGGGAAGTGGGTTAGGTGTACGTGCGCAACCACATGACCGAATATCCGGTGAACATCGGTCCCCGGGATACGCTGTCCAAGGCCCTGCAGGCGATCTACAGCGGGCGCTATGAGGGCCTGCCGGTGGTGGAAGGCGGACAGGTCGTCGGCCTGATCACCGAAAAGGGCGTCCTGCGCGCCTACACCGCCACGGAAGCCCTGCAGAACAAGCGTGCCGGCAAGCCGGTGGCCGGCCTTCCCTTCGAGTCCTACGCCGTGGGCGACCCCCAGGACCCGGTGTTCCTTTCCGACTTCCTGCGCGAGCACACCGTGGACGAGGTTATGAACCGGACCACCATCACGGTCCACTGGGACGAGCCACTGGAGCGGGCCGCCTACCTGATGAAGGAACGCGGCTACAGCATCCTCCCCGTGCTGAACAACGAGCAGAAGCTGGTCGGCGTCATCTCCAAGTCCGACCTGTTTGACGCCATGGTGCAAATCTTCGGCTACGATAAGCCGGGGTACCGCTTGGTGCTGGCTGTGGACAACCGGCCCGGCCAGGTGGCGGGGGTGACGTCGGTGGCCAAGCGGCTGGGCATCAACATCTCGGCCGTGGCTCTGCACGACGTCAATCTCATGCACACGATGACCCTGGTGATGAAGGTCGAGACGGATGACCCCCAGCCTCTGGTCGAGGCCCTGCGCCAGACCCACTACGTG
The DNA here is from genome assembly GCA_023484675.1 of Bacillota bacterium. Next base: position 1,567 of record JAMDAP010000107.1, on the reverse strand, counting down.
GTGCGCGAAGTGCAGAAGATCTGAGAACTCCGAAAGCGAGGCGGGGAGGGGCTCAGGGCCTCTTCCCGCTTCTTGTGTCGCCTCCGGGGGTTTCCGCCCCCCGAGAAAGTTGCCGAGGTGCTGGATGAATTTCTCCGCCCTGTTCAAGGACGTGTCCGGGTTTCACGGCAGAATGGGTGTATCGACCACCTCTGTGGGCGCCTTTCTGGGCCTGATGGCCCTGGCCGGCATGGTGTCGGGCATGGCGGCGGGCTCGCTGGCGGACCGCTTCGGCCGCCGCCGCATGATGATCCTGGGGCTTTTGGCCGAGGCCCTGGTGCTGCTGCTTTTCTCCCGTGCCCGCACCTTCGGGCAGTTCTTGGCCTTGGGCGTGCTGATGGGCACCGTCGGCCCGACCTTTTGGCCCGCCTCCAGCGCTGCCGTGGCCGACGTCACCGTGCCCGAGAAGCGGGCGCATGCGTACGGCCTCCTGCGTATCGCCGTCAACGTGGGTGCGGCGATAGGGCCGCTGGTGGGCGCAGTGCTGGTCACCCGTTCCTACAGCACGGCCTTCTTGATCACCGCCACGAGCACCACGGCCTACGCCCTTGCGGTCACCCTGCTGATTCCGGAGACCAAGCCGCGGGTGGGCGACGGCACGGCGGGCACGGCGGAGGCCGCGGGCGTGGCGGAAGCCGCCGGGGCCCGTGAGGGCGGCTACCGATTGGTGCTGGCCGACGGGGTATTCGTCACCTTTTTGCTCGTCGCCGTCCTGATTGGCGCAAGCTATTCCCGGATCGAGACCTCCCTGGCGATCTTCATGACCGGCTACCGGGGCATGTCGCCCCAGGCCTACGCCTCGCTTATCGCCCTCAACGGGCTGCTGGTGGTGGTGCTCCAGCTTCCCATCACCCACCTGGCCAACCGGCGCGCCGTGCACATGGTGCTGGCCCTCTCCAGCCTGCTCTATGGCATCGGTTTCGCGGGCTTCGGCCTGCTGCCCACCCGGGCCGGCCTGGTCGCGTCCATGGTCGTGGTCACCGTTGCTGAGATGATGAACGCGCCCAGCTACACCAAGTTTGTGGCTGACATCTCCCCCCCCAGCCTGCGGGGCCGGTACATGGCGGCGTCAGGGCTTCCCTGGGGCGTCTCCGGCGTCATCGGCCCCATGGGCGGGGGCCTGCTGATGGGCCACCTCGGCGGTCCCAGCGTCTGGTACGCAGCCGGCCTGATGTGCATCGCCGCGGGCCGGGCCTACTTCCGCCTGGGCAAGCAGGCCAGGGTCCGGATCGCGACGGCATCGCTGTCGGAGCAGGGGGTATGACCCGTGGGCAATGAGTTCCCCGGCGCGGTCGGCGAGTTTCCTAACGCTGGCGCCGGGTTTCCCCGGGCCTCGCGTATGATGCGGCACGTGGAAGCTCTCGCCACGCGGTTCCCCCACCGCCACGCCGGCGATCCGGAGGAGGCTTTGGCGGCACAGTACATCGCATCGGAGATGAAGGCCCTGGGCCTGCGGGTCCGGGTTCTGCCGGTTCCAGTCATGGGCTGGGAAGTCGAAGCCTGGCCTCGGCTGGAGGTGCGGCCGGCC
>JAMDAP010000135.1 GCA_023484675.1 Bacillota bacterium | reverse complement strand
TTGAGGTGGGCGGAGGGGGGCTTGCCGTCCTCCCCTTGCTGGCGGGCACCGGCAAGGTGATCCTGGTCGACGCCATGATGAGCGGAGCACAGGCCGGCGTCGTGCGGCGCTACGCAGCGCCGGACCTGGTGCCCCTGGACGGCTGGCGCTTCTCTACCCACCAGTTGGGCCTGGCGGAGGCGTTGCAACTGGGCCGCCAGCTTCAGCCGGAAACCCTGCCCCGCGAGCTGGTGGTCGTGGGGATCGAGATCCCACCTCCCCAGCGGTTTCACCTGGGCCTCAGCCGGGCGGTGGCCGAGGCAGTGCCGCGGGCGGTGGAGATAATTCTCGGGGACCTCTGAGGCCCTACCCTTCCGCCAAAGGAGCAGGTTTTGTGATCTGGATCGCGCTGGGACTCGGACTCCTAATGATGGTGGTGACCACGGGCTTGCCGCGGGTCAGCGTACCGGTCTTGTCCATGGCCACGGCCTGGATGGCGCCAAGGTTTTCAAGGTAGACCCCGCCCTTGATCAACACGCCGTGTTTCCCGGCCGTGCCGATGGCCGCGGCCATCGCCACAGGCGTGGACATGATCAGGGCGCAGGGCGCCGCGGCCACGAGCAAGATCACGGCCCGGGTAGCCCAGAAACTCCAGCTCAGACCGAACAGAAGCGGTAGAACCAGCATTGCGATTGCTGTCAGGAGAACCGCTGGGCTGTAGCGGCGGCCGAACCGCTCAATGAAGCATTGCGCCCGCCCCTTCTGCGCTTGGGCCTGTTCCACGAGGCGGATAATCTTGGATAGCGTATTGTCTTCGAACGAAGCTGTCACTTCGACGGTGACGGCGCCTGTGCCATTGACCGTTCCCGCGAAGACGCGGCCGCCGTCGCCCTTTTCCACTGGGATGGACTCGCCCGTCAGAGTTGCCTCATTGATGCTGGAGCGACCGGCTAGAATCACGCCGTCTATCGCGAAAGACTCGCCGGGGCGCACCAGAATCATGTCACCCGGCTTCAGTGATGTGGCAGGCACAGTTCGTTCCTGGCTTCCTCTGACGAGGTGAGCCTCCTTCGGCGCCAGGTCCAGGAGAGCCTTAATGGCGGAACGGGTGCGGGCAAAGGTATACTCCTCGACGCCCTCCGCTGCGCCGTACAGGAAGACCAGGAAAGCAGCCTCCAGCCACTGGCCGAGTGCGATGGCTCGGATCGTGGCTGACTGGCGGCCTCGCCCAAAGTGACGGTGCCGTGTCCTTCCTGCCTCCCTGGAGCGGCGGCCTCACGGGGTGCCATGTGGATCAGGGAGGTGGCTGGGGCGGAGATGAAGAAGCAGACGGCGTTGACCAGAAGGGCCACCGGCGTCCCCAGGGAGGCGATCAGTACGGCACCGACGTCTCGGACCAGGTCGGCACCGATCGTGAGGCTGGCGGTCCCCAGCACCGACCTGGTCTGGTCATAGAGGTGGTGTCCAGGCAGACTCCCCTGATGAATGGACAGGAGGTTGCCCTTCTCATGCCGGCAGCCGGAGGGTGAGTGCCGTTGCCCGGCGGATATAGCTGGTGGATCACCGCCGGCGCGGAGCGAGAAGACAGATCTGGAGGAGGTGCCCAGGTGGAAGGCAAAGCACAGGAGACCGTTTTTGTGTCCACGTTTACCAACGGTGTGCTGGACCCGGCCCAGCCCATGCTAGGCCCCGTCCGGGACGGCGGCTTCGTGGTGGCCAACACGGCGCCGGGCTGTTGGGGTCCGATGATCACGCCGGCAATCCGCGGCGGCCACGAGGTCACGCAGCCGGTCTACGTCGAAGGCGCCGAGGCCGGGGATGCCATCGCCATCCGCCTCAGATCCATCCGTGTCACGTCCCTCGTCACCGCGTCCGGCAACGACCAGATGATGATCGGCCGTTTCCTGGGTGACCCCTACGTGGCCGGCAAGTGCCCCGAGTGTGGCACGCTCTATCCGGAGACACGCATCGAGGGCATCGGGCCCACCGCCATCCGCTGCGCCAAGTGCGGCGCGGATGCTGCGCCCTTCGTTTTCACCAACGGGTACACCATCGCCTTTGACGCAAACCGCCGCATTGGCGTCACGTTGCCGAAGGAAGCCGCCGAGCGGGTGGCTTACGATGGACGCACCTACATGGCCATCCCCGACCACTCCATCCAGAACCCGGTGGTGACCTTCGCGCCCCATGACATTGTTGGGGCCGTGTCCCGCCTGCGCCCGTTCATGGGGCAGATCGGCACGACGCCCTCGCGGCCGATTCCGGATTCCCACAACGCCGGCGACTTTGGCGCCTTCCTCATCGGCGCCCCGCATGAGTATGGGCTCACGGCGGAGCAGTTGGAAGCCCGGACGGACGGGCATATGGACATCAACCGGGTGCGGGAGGGAGCCATCCTGCTCTGTCCGGTCAAGGTGCCGGGAGGCGGCGTGTACTTCGGCGACATGCACGCCATGCAGGGTGACGGCGAGATCGCCGGGCACACTGCCGACGTGGCCGGCATCATCACCGCCCAGGTGCAGGTGGTCAAGGGGCTCGGGCTGGAAGGCCCCGTCCTGTTCCCCGTCGCTGAAGACCTGCCCTTCCTTGCCCGGCCGCTGACGGAGGCAGAGAAGACGGCTGCCCTGGAGCACGCCCGCGCCTGGGGCGTGCAGGATATTGAGGACACCCTGCCGATCTCCTTTGTGGGCACCGGAGCCGACCTGAACGCCGCCACCGAGAACGGACTGCGGCGGGCCGCCAGGCTGATGGACATGACCGTCCCAGAGATCATGAACCGTGCTACCATCACTGGTGCCATTCAGATCGGCCGCAACCCGGGTGTCGTCACGGTGACCTTCCTGGCGCCGGTGGAGCGGCTTGAACGCCTCGGTGTCGTGCAGTTCGCCCGCGAGCAGTACGGGGATTAGACGGATGGGGGAGTCCGAGGGGGCTGTAATTCCCCTCAGTTCATTGAGGGGATACACGGACCCCCTCGGGACCCCACTTGTGGCACCTACCCACTTCCGCGAACACCAGTTCTGTGTTATCATGATGGTATCAAGCACCAA
>JAMDAP010000172.1 GCA_023484675.1 Bacillota bacterium | reverse complement strand
CCTGCCGCCTGTGGTTCTGCAGTGGCCGAAGATCGGCTGCATCAACGTCCATGCGTCGCTGTTGCCGCGCTACCGCGGCGCCGCCCCCATCCACTGGGCGGTCATCAACGGCGAAACGGAGACCGGCGTCACCACCATGTGGATGGACGCGGGCATGGACACCGGCGATATGATCCTCAAAGCGACGACGCCCATCGGCCCGGAGGAGACCACCGGCGATCTGCACGATCGGCTGGCCACCCTGGGGGCGGGCCTGCTGGTGGAAACCCTGCATCAGGTGGAGCACGGCGTGGCGCCGCGCCAGCCCCAGCCTTGCGACCAGGCCACCATGGCCCCGCTGCTCAAACCGGAGCATGAGGTGCTGGACTGGTCACGGCCGGCGGCGCAGTTGGTTAACCAGGTCCGGGGCCTGCACCCCTGGCCGGTGGCCCACACCACCCTGGATGGCGAACGGGTGAAGGTGTGGCGCGCCCGCGTTCATGCCGGCGGCATCGATCCCGGGGGAGGCCAGGCTGCCTGCGCCGGCCCGGGCGCCTGCCTGGGCCACGTCAAAGGCAGCGGTCTGCTGATCGCGGCCGGCGAGGGAGCCGTGCTGGTGCAGGAGCTGCAGCCCGCCGGTTCGCGCCGCATGACTGCTGACGACTTTCTCGCCGGCCACGACCTCACAGGCAAGCGCTTTGGTCAAGCGGCCGGCGCTGCGCGGTGAGATGCCCAGCGCCGCCGCCGGTGTCCGTGCTATAATGGGATTGCCTGCAACCCGCCATCTGCCTCTGTCGTACTATCCGATGACGGTGGAAGTATGGACGCTTCGACTCGGGCAAAGGAGGTAAGCCTATGTTCTTTCCCATCTGGGATCCGACCATGATTCTGATCATTCCCGCGCTGATCCTGACCTTCTGGGCGCAGGCCAAGGTCTCCGGCGCTTTCGCCAAATACTCCCGCATCCCCACCGCCGGCCGCGTGACGGGAGCGGCCGCGGCCCGCGACATCCTGGACCGCGCCGGCCTGCAGGATGTATCGATCGAGCGGGTCGGCGGCAATCTTAGCGACCACTATGACCCGCGCTCTCGGGTGCTGCGCCTGTCGTCCCAGGTTCACGACAGCACCTCCATCGCCGCTCTGGGCGTAGCCGCCCACGAAGTTGGCCACGCTATTCAGCATGACGTGGGATACGTTCCGCTGACCATGCGCAATACCATCTGGCCCGTCGCCAACATCGGCTCCAGCGGCGGCTTCTGGCTGTTCCTTCTGGGCCTGATGTTCGGCTCGACGATGCTGCAGAACATCGGCATCCTGCTCTTCTTCGCCGCCGTGGTCTTCTACTTCGTCACCCTGCCGGTGGAGTTCAACGCCTCCAGCCGGGCCATGGATGTGTTGGAGGCGGGAGGCTACCTGACGCGTGAGGAACTGCCTGGGGCCCGGGCGGTGCTGGGCGCGGCGGCCTGGACCTACGTGGCCGCTGCCACCATGGCTGTCTCCCAGCTGCTGCGTCTGCTGGTGCTTCGCAGCCGGCGTGACTGACCCGGGCCGGCCTGGCTGCAGTCAGGCCGGTGCGGGCAAGGATGGGATGAGGAGGGGCGGACCACCGCCCCTCGTTTGTTGTGCGCCCGGCCGGGGGGCCGCTCGGCCGGAGGGCGCCTGGCCAGAGGGTAAGGGGCAAGAGGAGGAGGTGCGAGGCGAGGATGGCTGACGAGAAGCGAGACCAGGTGGGAGCACGCGAGGTGGCTCTGCTGGCCCTGCGCGATGTGGACCAGGGGGAAGCGTATGCCGGCGTGGCCCTGGACCGGGCCCGGTCGCGGCACCCCCTGTCGCAGCGGGATCGGAGTCTGGTCACCGAGTTGGTATACGGCGCCGTGCGTCGCCAGAACACCCTGGACTGGGCCATCAGCCAGGCAGCCTCGCGCCCGCTGGACAAGATGCCGGCCTGGGTGCGGGCCGACCTGCGGCTGGCGGCCTATCAGCTCCTGTTCCTGGATCGCATCCCGCCCTCGGCGGCGGTCAACGAAGCGGTGGAGCTGGCTAAGAAGTACGGCCACGCCGGCCTGGCCGGGTTTGTCAACGGCGTGCTGCGCGGCCTGCTGCGGCAAAAGGACCGCCTTCCCTACCCCGACCGGAGCAAGGACCCGGTGGGCTACCTGTCTCTGCGCCACTCCCACCCGGCTTGGATGGTGAGGCGCTGGCTGGAGCGCTTCGGCTTCGAAGGAACCGAGGCGCTTTGCCGGATCAACAACGAGACTCCTCCCCTGGTCCTGCGGCCCAACCGGCTGAAAACCAATGCCGCCGGCCTGGTTCGTTCCCTCGAAGCCGAGGGCGCCGAGGCGGAGCCGGCGGGGCTGGTGCCGGACGCCGTGGTCTTAAAGCGAGGGCCTTCCTTTGAGGAGCTGGCCAGTTTTCAAGAGGGCCTCTTCAGCGTGCAGGACGAGGGCTCGATGTTGGTGGGCCAGGTGCTGGCGCCGCCCCCGGGGGAGACGGTGCTGGATGCCTGCGCCGCACCCGGAGGCAAGTCCACGCATTTGGCCGAGCTGATGGGGGATCAGGGCAAGATCATTGCCGTGGATCCCTACGAGCACAAGCTGGACCTGATCCGCGACAACGCCCGCCGGCTCGGCACGCACATCATCGTGCCGGAGCTGGGCGACGCGCGGGAAGTGGGCGGCCGCCTGGCGGAGCAGGCCGGCGCGGTACTGGTAGATGCCCCTTGTTCCGGTCTGGGTGTGCTGCGGCGGCGTCCCGATGCCCGCTGGCGCAAGCAGCCTGAACAGATTGAGGAACTGCACCGCCTGCAACTGGAGATCCTGGAAGGGGCGGCCAAGGCCGTCAAGCCCGGCGGCGCCTTGGTCTACAGCACCTGCACCATCGAGCCGGAGGAGAATCAGGGCACGGTGGCGGCCTTCTTGGCCGAGCATCGGGACTTTCACCCGGATAGCCTGAAGCCTTATTTGCCCGACAGCCTGGTAGGCGAGCCAGGGGTGGATCAGGGCTGGCTGCAGCTCCTACCCCACGTGCACGGCACCGACGGCTTTTTCATTGCT
>JAMDAP010000170.1:1092-3075 GCA_023484675.1 Bacillota bacterium | reverse complement strand
TTATGAGGCCTTCGTCCAGGCCAACGCCCTGCAGGCAAGGATCGAGACCCTGGCGGCATCGGCCGAGGGAGCCGGCGCCTCCGCCTTCGACCAGACCTCGTCCGCCATCCGATCCTTGCTTGACAATGGCGCCATCCCCACCGGGATCAGCCAGGCGGTGATCGAGGGCTACGCGGCGCTCGGCGGCGGACCCGTGGCGGTGCGTTCCTCGGCCACGGCGGAGGACCTCCCGGGGGCCTCCTTCGCCGGCCAGCAGGAGACCTACCTGAACCTGATCGGGCCCGAGCAGGTGCTGGACGGGGTGCGCCGCTGCTGGTCCTCCCTTTGGACGGCGCGTGCTCTGGCCTACCGCTCCCGCCAGGGCATCTCCCCCGCTGCCGTTTCCCTGGCGGTGGTGGTACAGCGCCTGGTGCCCTCGGAGGCCGCGGGCATCCTGTTCACCGCCAACCCGGTGAACGGACGCCGCGATCAGATGGTCATCGACGGCGCCTGGGGCCTGGGTGAGGCTGTCGTTTCAGGCCAGGTCACCCCGGACCACTGGGTGGTGGGCGGCGCCACCGGAGCGTTGCTGTCCTCCTCCATTGCCGACAAAGCCTTGATGACCGTCCGCGAGGCGGGGGGCACCGCCACCTTGCCGGTGCCGGCGTCGCTGCGGCGGCAGGCCTCGCTCAGCGGCGAACAGGTTACGGCCCTGGCCCGGCTCGGCCGGCAGGTCGCCACCCACTACGGCTCCCCCCAGGACATCGAGTGGGCCTGGGCGGAGGGGCAGTTCTACCTGGTGCAGTCGCGCCCCATCACCTCCCTCTTCCCCCTGCCGGAACCGCGGCCGAAGCCGGAGGCCGGGCTTCGGGTTTACATCTGCTTCAACAGCCTGCAGGGACTGGTGGAACCGCTCACGCCCATGGGCATTTCCGCCTTCCGCGCCTTTGGCCGCGGCCTCGCCCGCCTTGCAGGAGCGCGCCTCAAACCGGGCGAGTGGCCCCCAGCCCTGACCATGGCGGCGGGGCGCATCTATCTGGACGCCACCAACGGCGTGCGCCACCCGGTCACCCGTACCGCCATCCTGATGCTCACTACGCTGATGGACCGGCCCATGTCGGAAGCGCTTGCATCCATTGTGGAGCGCGAACCGAGCCTGGCCCCCCGGAGGGGCCGGTCGCCGCTCCGGCCGTCTCTGGGGACCCTCCTCCCAGTGGGGTGGCGGGCGCTGTCCGCCCTGGCCTCCCCCAATGCCACGCGCCGGCGGCTGCTCGGCCGCCTGGAGGCTGACGTCCAGGCCTTGGAGCAAGAGGCTGACCGGCTGCAGGGCCCCCTGGCGCGGCGCCGCTTCTTGGACCAGGTGTTGAGTTCCTTCTTCTCCAAGCTGGCGGGCAACCTCGGGCCGCTGGTGGTATCGGGCTTCGGCCTACGGTTCGCCATCGAGGGGCGGCTAAAGAAGTGGCTGGGCGAGACCGGGGGCCTCCAGCCGGTGCTTCGCTCCCTGCCCCACAACCCGACCACGGAGATGGGCCTGGCGCTCTGGCAGCTCTCCCGCGGCCTGCGTCAGGAGGGAGCGGAACCCAGCGCCGACCACCCGGCGGTGAGGGCCTTCCTGGCCCGGTACGGCCACCGTGCCGTGCGCGAGATCGACATCGGCATGCCGCGCTGGAACGAGGATCCGGCCCACGTTCTCAACATCCTGAAGACGTATCTGGCCCACGACGAGCAGGCCAACCCGGAGAGGCAGTTCCAGCAAGGGGCGGAGGAAGCCGAGAAGGCAGCGGCCGCCCTGGTGGCCGAGGTCCGGGCCCGACGGGGGCCTGCCCAGGCTGCGGTCCTACGCTTCCTTCTGTCCCGCCTCCGTGCCCTGGCCGGCCTGCGCGAGTACCCCAAGTTCTACGCCGTGCGGACCATTGCCCTGAATCGCCGCGTCCTGCTGGGGCTGGGTGCAGAGCTTGTTGCCGCCGATCGGCTGGACCAGCCGGACGATATCTTCTTCCTGAG
>JAMDAP010000170.1:0-1082 GCA_023484675.1 Bacillota bacterium | reverse complement strand
CAATCTGATGGACGAAACCCAGGAACTGCTAAGAGCCCTGATGAACGCCGTCAAGGAGCTGACGGCTGGCCAAGATGGCATGAGGCACGAATTAGCGCGTCCTGCTGGGGCTGGGTGCAGAGCTTGTTGCCGCCGATCGGCTGGACCAGCCGGACGATATCTTCTTCCTGAGCCTGCCGGAGCTGGATGCCGCCTTGGGCTACGTCGCCGGCGGGCCGGTCACCGATCTGCGGGCCCTGACGGCCATCCACCGGACCGAATACCAGCGCGACATGGCCCGCCGCGCCGCCCCGCGGGTGATCACCAGCCTGGGCGAAACCTTTTACGGCGCCGCGCCTGCCGCCGAGGGCGCTCTGACCGGCACCTCCGCTTCACCCGGCGTGTACGAGGGTCGGGTGCGGGTCATCCTCGACCCCAAGGGCGCGAAGCTGGAGCCCGGAGAGATCCTCGTCGCCCCCGGCACCGACCCGGCCTGGACCCCGCTCTTTCTCAGCGCCGGCGCCCTGGTCATGGAGATCGGCGGCATCATGTCCCATGGCTCGGTGGTGGCCAGGGAGTACGGCATCCCAGCCGTGGTGGGCGTGGCCGGCGCGACCCAACTCCTACGGACAGGACAGCGGGTACGCGTGGACGGCGAGACGGGTCAGGTGAAGTCGCTGGACTAGCCGGGCCAGCGGGGTTTGCCCGCCCAGCGGGGCTAGCCCCGGCGTGAAAAAGCCTGGCGCCCGCAGTGGGCACCAGGCTTTCTGGTGTTTGAGCGAGCAAGCAGGAATGGCGGTTCTGATCGCGAATACTCTTTGAGACGAGGGAGAACGCGAAGATGTTAGCAGCGGTCTTGCCATCCTGGCCCGTCTCGGGGTGGCCGTTTTCAATGACGGCGGCGATATTGCGAACCTCTGGGAGAGCCTGGACGATAAGAATTGGGAACTGGCTATTCGCGCGTCAGAGCTGTGACAGGGGGCAATCTGATGGACGAAACCCAGGAACTGCTAAGAGCCCTGATGAACGCCGTCAAGGAGCTGACGGCTGGCCAAGATGGCATGAGGCACGAATTAGCGCGTCCTGCTGGGGCTGGGTGCAGA
>JAMDAP010000025.1 GCA_023484675.1 Bacillota bacterium | reverse complement strand
ACCCGCAGGCCGTTGGCAAAGTCCAGGCCCGCCTTGGGGTTCACCTGCACCTGGTTGACGCCGGGGATGTGGTACTCCACCGGATCCTCGACGGTGATGATGTTCTTCTCCGGCGAGTTGAGTTCGGACAGAGTGGCCACCAGGGTGGTGGTCTTGCCGCTGCCTGTGGGGCCCGTCACCAGCACCAGCCCGTAGGGCCGGCGAATGAGGCTGCGGTAGGTGGTCAAAGCGGCGGGGCCGAAGCCCACCTGCTCCAGGCTCAGCCGTCCCTGGCTCCGGTCGAGGAGGCGAATGGCCACCTTCTCCCCGAACACCGTGGGCAGGGTGGAGACCCGCAGGTCAATGTCCCTGTCGCCGTGACGGATCCCAAAGCGCCCGTCCTGGGGCAGGCGGCGCTCGGAGATGTCCAGCTGGGCCATGATCTTGAGGCGCGACACGACGGCCGCGTGGAGGGCTTTGGGCGGGGTCATCACTTCCCGCAGCATGCCGTCAACGCGAAAGCGCACCCGCAGGGCATCCTCCAGCGGCTCCCAGTGGATGTCGGAGGCCCGTTCGTCCAGGGCCCGCTGCAGAACGGTGTTCACCAGCTTCACCGCCGGGGCATCGGCCGCCAGGTCCTGCAGGAGGAAGGCCTCCGCCTCCTGAGCCGGTGCTGCCGCAGCCGCCGTGGGCTCCTGAGCCGCCTCCGCCAGGCCTTCCAACTGATAGATGGAACGCAGGGCCGAGGTCAGGCCGTGTTCGGTCACCACCACGGGTTCGACCTCGCGTCCGGTGAGGGAGCGTACTTCGTCCAGGGCAAAGACGTTGTAGGGGTCCACCATGCCCACGACCAGCCGGCCCCGGTCATCGCGGATGGGAAGGACCAGGAGGCGCCTGGCGGCAGCTTCCGGGATGAGCCGGGCCACCCGGCTGTCCAGACCGAGGTCGCTGTCGGCGACGAAGGGCAGGCGAAGCTGGCCGGCCACCGTCCGGGCCACATCCACCTCATTGACCAGGCCCTGCTGCACGAGAATCTTTCCCAGCCGCGTGCCGGTGGCGCGCTGAAGGTCCAGCGCCCCCGCCAACTGCTCCTGGGTGACCAGGCCGGCCTGAATGAGGGCATCGCCCAAACGCTGTTTTCTGGCTTGCATGTGGACTCCCCACCAACAAAGAAGCCGAGTGGGCGGACCACCCGGGGTCCGTCCCGCTCGGCGAATTTCGACAAAGATTGGGCAAATCCTGCCAGAGTCCCCGGAAAACAGGTCCGGCCGCCGGGCCGGAACGCCCGCCGGACACCGGTCAGGACACGCTGGCTGTTATCAGCAGGCCCTTCTTGTCCAGGCGGTGGATGGCGTGGATGAAGCGGACGGTACCGGTCTTGGACCGCATGACAACGCTCTCCGTTTCGGCTTTTTCGCCGAAGTAGCTAACGCCTTTCAGAAGGTCGCCGTCGGTGATGCCCGTGGCGGCGAAGAACACGTCGTCACCCTTTACCAGGTCGTCAATCCGCAGCACCTGCCTGGGGTCGCCCAGCCCCATGGACCTGGCCCGTTCCAGCTCCTGTTCGTTCTCGGGGTAGAGGCGAGCCTGCATGTCGCCCCCCAGGCACTTGAGGGCCGCAGCAGTCAGGACACCCTCCGGGGCGCCGCCGATGCCCAGCAGCATATCGACACCGGTGCCGCCCACCGCGGCGGCCACGGCCGGGGCCACGTCGCCGTCGGTGATCAGCTTGATGCGGGCGCCGGTGGCTCGGACCTCCTGGATGAGGCCGCGGTGCCGTTCGCGGTCGAGGATGACCACCGTCAGGTCCTGCACGTTCTTGCCCAGGTAACGGGCGACGCGCCTCAGGTTGTCGTCCACCGGGGCGGTCAGGTCGATGGCTCCGGCGGCGCCGGGACCCACGGCGATCTTTTCCATGTACATGTCCGGGGCGTGGAGCAGACATCCCTCCGGAGCTACGGCTACCACGGCGATGGCGCCATTGAGACCCTTGGCCACCAGGTTGGTCCCCTCGAGGGGGTCCACCGCCACGTCTACCGACGGCGGCATTCCCATGCCCACTTTCTCGCCAATGTACAGCATGGGCGCCTCGTCCATTTCCCCCTCGCCGATGACCACCGTGCCGTCAATAGGGACAGTGTCGAAGATCCGGCGCATCCCGTCAACAGCCAACTGGTCGGCTCGAATCTTGTCCCCGCGCCCCATCTCCCGGCCTGCGGCCAGGGCCGCAAACTCGGTGACGCGGACCAGCTCCAAGGCTAGCTCTCGCTCCACAGAATTCCCGCCAGGGTGCCGCCCATTGAAAGGGGCGGGGGAATGGCGGTTCTCTCCTTTCGTTTGTCCCCCGAAGGGGCGGGCAAGCGCAACGTGCGGACGCTTGCCCATCGCTCCGTAAGGAGCACTTCGCCGCACCGAGTAAAGTTGGCCTCGCCCAGACTGTCAGGTTTGTCATGCTCCGCTCCTTCGCACCTTACCCCAGCACAGCATGAAACGGAGCGACAGAGCTACGGACTGGCCTCGCATCCGTAGGTGTCATGGCCTGTCAATCGGCTGCCTCCTACGAGGCGGGCTGGTCAATGCGAGCATGCAAGTTCCCCTACATGCCCCTCCCTTCAGGGCCCCTGAAGGGAGGGGGCATTGACTTTTGGCGTTGTCGCGCCGTTGCCGTGCGGGTCCTGTTGCAGCCATGAATGGTATCACAAGCCATGGCGGAATTGTGTCGGACGCGGATGAACGGCCGTGTGGAGGCCGTCACGTGCGCAGTTGCGTGGCAGCGACGCCGAATCACAACAAAGGGAGCGGGCAATACCCGCTCCTTGGCTTTTCCTATGCATAGGCCAAGGCTCACGCCTGCTTGCGCTTTAGAGTGTAGATGTCGCGGTCGTGCTCCAGCCACCGTTCACCGAGGTGATTCAGCCCGTCGCCCAACTCCTCGCGCAGGTCGGTCAGGCCTTGCTCTACAGCCCCAAGGCGCTCCTCTACAACGGTCATGCGCTGCGCCAAGTGCGCCACTTCATGCGTAAGGCCATCAATCGCGGCGTTTTGCTCCTTAAATCCGCCAAGAATCGCATCCATCAAGACTTTGGTCTCTTCTTCGCTCAACACAGCACCCCCGACTCGGGGGCTCATGCCCCCCCCCGCAATCACCCCAC
>JAMDAP010000138.1 GCA_023484675.1 Bacillota bacterium | reverse complement strand
GTTCGTGGTCATTACCAGGGCGACGTTGGCCAAAAAGAGGGCCCCGATAACGGGCGCCGCCAGCTTTACCCCGGCAAGAAACATGGCGGCAAAGAAACTGATCAGGGCCGCCTCCACCCCCGGCCCGGCAACGGCCAGGCCCAGGGGAATTGCCTGGAAACTCTGCACCAGCGTGGCAATCAGAAGATGGTGCCCGTTGATGATCAAGAAGATCAGGAACGCCAGAAGCTGTTGAAAGTTTCCGATCAGAGGGATAGGCTGGCCCGACTGTGGGTCAATGATATTGACAATCCCGAAGCCGACTTCAATATCCAGCAACTCCCCACCGACTTGAACGGCGACGAAGACCAGGTTGGCTACGTAGCCAAGGATCAGGCCCACCGCCAACTCTTTGACCGCCATGGCTCCCCACGCCCACAGGGTGGCGGGCGGTCCGCCCGGCGGGGCTGGGACCAGGGGCAGCACCACCAGGGCCACCAGCATGCTGAAGGCGGCTTTCCACTGGGTAGGAACGTAACGGCTGCCGAAGACAGGCGAGGTGACAAAGATCCCGCCCAACCTGATGGAAGCCAGGAGGTAAACGTCCGTCCGCGTCAGCAACTGCCCGTACAGATCCAAAGCCGCACCGCCCTTAACGTACCAGCGCTGGCAGGTTGAGCAGCAGGGAACTGGTGAATTGGAGCATCACCGTGAACATCCAGGGCCCAAAGAAGACAATGGCCAGGAGCACGGCGACGATCTTGGGGATAAAGGCCAGGGTCTGTTCGTTGATCTGGGTGGTAGCCTGGAAGATGCTGACCAATAGGCCGATCAGCAGCCCCAATCCCAGCATGGGAGCAGAAACCAGGAGTACGGTCAATAATGCCTGCCGGCCCAGGTTAATGACGAATTCCTCTGTCATAGGACAGCCACCACTCTCCTTCAGCGGAAGCTCGTGAGAAGGGACTGGACGACCAGGTGCCATCCGTCCACCATCACAAATAGCAGGATCTTGAAGGGAAGGGAAAGGAGCATGGGGGGAAGCATCAGCATGCCCATGGACATGAGGGTCGTGGCCACCACCATGTCAATCACAATAAAGGGAATATAGATTACGAAACCGATCTGGAAGGCCGTCTTCAGCTCGCTGATGGCAAAAGCAGGAACCACCACGTAGACGGGGATGTCCTGAGGCGTCCCGGGCCGGGGGAGGTGAGCCATGCCCACAAACAGGCTCAAGTCCTTCTCCCTGGTCTGGCGCAGCATAAAATCCCGCAAGGGTGCAGCCGCCCGCTGCAGCGCCGCAGCCTGGTCCAACTGACCTGCCAGATAGGGTTGCAGGGCATCCTGGTTGATCTGGGACCACACGGGGGCCATAACGAAAAAGGTCAGGAACAGGGCCAGGCCGATGAGTACCTGATTGGGCGGCATCTGCTGGGTTCCCAGGGCGCTACGGACAAAACCAAGTACCACAATGATCCGGGTAAAGGATGTCATCAGCACCAGGATGGCTGGAGCCAGCGAGAGGATGGTCAGCAGGGCCAGGATCTCCAGGGACGTGCCCACCTGCCGCGGGGACGAGGCAGTCGACACCCCCACCTCGACTCTCGGAAGGGGAAGTTGCGTTCCACCCGGAAGCTGGTCAGCACCCTGGTCAGGATTGGGCTGGGCCAGGGCCACCCCCCCCTGGAGCAGCAAAACCAGGACGGCTGCCGCCACCAAAAGGTATAAGGCCCTACTGCGCTTCATCCCTGGACCGTTCCCCATGTAATCTCTTGAGACGGTGGAGGCTATTATGGATTGACCCGGGCACGGAGAGGTAGGGTTCTTCCTGCGCCAGGCGATGCGTCTTGCGCAAAGCCTCTTCCAGGCGGCGACCAAAGCGGGATGACTGCCACCACCCGCTGAACCAACCCCTCCAGTCCCCACTCTCGGCAGTTTCCTCCCCGCTTTCCACCAGCCCGGAAAAGGCTTGAACGGCCTGGGGATCTTCAAAGGTGGTCAGAACGGACAGCGCCTGCTCGGTTGCCCCTACCACCAGGGCTCTTCCCCCCACCTCCACGAGAAATAGCGCGCGGTTGGGGCCCAGCGGCAGTTGGTCAAGCATCCGGAAAGAGCGGCCTACGCTGTGCGGAGTCATGCGCCTGGCCAGGAAGCGGGTGGTCAGGTATGCCAGCACCAAGACGAGGCCAAACAGCAATCCGATCTCCACTAACTGCCATGCAAGACTCCACAAATTCCTGTCGTTCACGAGCCCGTTCCCTCCTTGGATCGGCTCAGCGAATTGCCTTGCGAAGCGCGTCCACCAGCCGTTCCGGCGTAAAGGGTTTAATGACAAAGTCCACGGCGCCCAGCTTTACAGCCTTGAGGACGACATCCCGCTGGCCCATGACCGAGCAGACCAGCACCCGTGCCCCCGGGTGTTCCTTTTTCAGTTCCTCCAGCGCAGTAAGGCCGTCCATCACCGGCATTACGATGTCCATCAAAACCAGGTCCGGCAAGAGCTCCTCGTACTTGGCAAGAGCTTCCTCCCCGTTGACCGCTTCGCCGACAACCTCGAACCCGGCATCAGTCACGATGGCCTTGACCATGTTCCGCATAAATGCCACATCATCAACCACAAGGATTGAAAAAGCTATAAGCCCCTCACCCTCTCAGCCGGGCTCACGATGTCAGTAATTCTCACGCCAAAGTTCTCGTCGATAACCACTACCTCCCCTTTCGCCACCAGTTTCCCGTTGATCAAGACATCCACTGCCTCGCCGGCCAGGCGGTCAAGTTCGATCACCGAGCCAGGCCCCATGTTCAGCACCTCCCGGATCTGGCGCCGGGCACGCCCCAGCTCCACCGTCAACAACAAGGGAACATCCATCAGGAGCTCAATGTTCTGGACCTCGCCGGGGGTGAGGCCCTTTCCCAAATCTCCAAAGGTCGCAGGCTGGACAGTCACCGCCGGAGTCGGTTGGGCTCTGGACTGGCTGCTGTTCCTGGCAGTACCTGGCGATGGTTTGGAACTTGTATCCAGGCCCTCCAGGGCCGCACGCACCTCGTGGGGAATGACGCCAGGAGGGGGCGCGGAAGGGGCAGGCTCCAACTCCAAAAGCGCCGGAGCGGCGTCCTCCACCGCCGCCACGGCGGCTGGGGGGACAAGGGAATCCACC
>JAMDAP010000079.1 GCA_023484675.1 Bacillota bacterium | reverse complement strand
TCCTTCCCAACCAGCGTCACCTACACCTACACCTACACCGACAGGAACGATCCCGACCGGAACGATCGGTCTGCCTCGTTCTATCTGGACGCAGCGGCGGGAGAGTTGCGGCAGCAGGTGGACGGCGGCGAACCGCCGGAGAGAGTCATCGCCACGGGCATCACGGCCGTCACCTTCAGGGAGTTCCACGGCCCCGGCCCCAGTCCTCTGGTGTGGGTGTCCCTGACCGGACAGCAAGGGAACCTCAGCCGGACGGAGGAGGGCGCCGTGGCAGTGAGGGTGGTGAGGGCGCCGTGAGGCGGGGCGGGATATCGGTGTGGCGAGACGCCAGTCAACCCCGGGAGCAGGGCGCCGCTCTGGTTTTGGCCCTGTTGGTCACGCTGCTGGTGGTCAGCCTCGGTCTGGCGGCCCTGGCGATGGCCACCACTCAGCTCCGCCTGGCAGCCAATCAGCGGGACGGGACGGTGGCGCTCAACGCCGCTGAGGCGGGCTTGAATCGGGCCGTCGACCTGCTGGCCCAAGGGCAAGACCTGCCGCCGGACGGGCTCGGGCCGGAGGAACTGGTCCCCGGGGTCACCTACAAGGTTTCTGTCGAATGGGAGTCGAAGGGGGAAAAGCAAGGCGTTTTGCGCCTCACCGCCGAGGGGTTGGCTGGGCGGGCGCGCCGTGCCGTGGTCGCCCGGGTATCGGTCGAAGGCAAGAAGAACGCGCGGGTCCGGCTTCTCTCCTGGCAGGAAGGCGACTAGGCCGGTTCTCCAGCAAAGGCGGTGCGCCGTGGCAGAGTCCCTTGAAGCCAACAGTTCCTTCCCGCCCCCCCTGGCCAGGTCCAGACGATTTCTGCGCAGGAACCGCACCACGGTCGGGCTGGATGTGGGCGGCGCAGCCCTGAAGATGGCTGAGGTGGCCTGGGACCGGGAAACGCCCAGGCTGGTAGACTTTGCCGCCATTCAGATGCTGGGCGGGTCACCGCTTCAGACCGATCCCTCCCGAGTGGCGGGGGACCTTGAACGCCTCTTTGCCAGCCGGGGTTGGGAGGGCTCCCGGGTGGTGGCAGGGCTCAGCGGCAGCGTGGCCTTTTTCCGCCACCTGAGGCTGCCGAACCTGCCCGCCGCCGACCTGCGCGAAGCGGCGCGCTGGGAGGGTCAGAGCCAGCTGCCCTACCCGCCCTCGGACGTGGTCGTGGATTACCAGCCCCTGGGGCTGGACGCCGAGGGGAAGGCCGAAGTGCTGATGGCGGGGGCGCCGCGGCGTGCAGTGGAGCAGGTGGTGGACCTGGCGAATCAGGCCGGCATCACCCTCGTTGCCCTGGAAGTGGACAGCCTGGCCATCTACCGCGCCCTGGAGTGGAACGGGCTGGTGGCGCCCGGCCTTTCCACGTGGACCGTCGTTTGCGACCTTGGCCATGAGGACGCCACGCTGACCGCCTTCAAGGCCGGCGCGCGGCACCTGGTGCGCAGCTTGCCCTGGTCCGAGCGGTTGCGGCAGGACTGGAGATCACGGAAAATGAGGCCTTCAGCCTGCTGCGACGCGAGGGTATCGGGTCGGGCGCTGCGGCCGAGAGCGAGGTGGCTGACCTGACCAACGTCCTGGTCAATGAAGTTCAGCGTTCCTGCGAGTACCTGTTCTATCAGGACCGATCGGTGACGACGGCCTCGGTCTTCTTCTCCGGCGGCGGTGCCGGCATCAACGGCCTGGGCCGGCTGGTGGAGATGCGGGTCAACGAGAGCCTGGCTGCTTCCGGCGCGGCCGGGAACGTCCACGTGCAGGCCACAGATCCCGTGGCCAACCTGACCCTGGACCCGCGGCTCGGCCCGTTCCGGCGCCAGCTCGGGCCGAACTACGCCTGCGCCGTCGGCCTGGCCCTACGGGGGGAGGTTTGACCATGCCCATGCCAGCGGTAAATCTCCTGCCGCCGGAAATGCGGCCGAGGCGGCGGCAGATCCGCAAAACATATGCTTATGGGTTGGTCGCCCTTCTTTTAGCCGTGCTTCTGGCGGCCTATGACCTGCGCCTGGTCTCCGAAGCGCGGACCCTGGACCGGGACGCCGAAGCGATGCGCCGGTCGGCCTTGGCCCTGCAGCCCATCATGCGGCAGAGGCAGGCCCTGGAGGCAGAGGCGGCTGCCTTGAAAGACCGCCAGGCGCGCTACCAGGGTCTGGGCCGGGGCACGTGGAATGCGGTCTGGCGAGACCTGGCTGCAGTGCTTCCAGGCGGTGTAACCCTCACGGCCATTGGCACGGCGGAAGGTGGCGTGACCGTATCCGGCACCACCGCAGGCTTGCCGGCTCTGGCCGAGGCCGAGGAGCGGTGGGCGGCCGTTGCGGGAGTGCGGCAGGTTGCCGTCGTCACCGTGCGCGGAGGGCGCTCCGGGCCTCTGGAATTTGAGCTGCGGGTGCTCGTGAACCGCGGCCTGGCAGCAGGGGCCGCAGCGGCGGCTGCTCCCGCCGGGAGGGTGACGCCGTGAGGCCCCGGTCATGGAAGTTCTGGCAGCAGTCCCTGACCCGCCGGGAACGTCGCTCCCTCCGCGTCGGGTTGGCCGTGCTGGCGCTGATCCTGCTCTACGTCTACCTGCAGCAGCCGCTCTGGGGCCGGGTGACCGAGGCCCGCACTCAGCGTGATCTGCAGCAAGCCCAGCTGGAGGTGGCGCGAAACGGCGAGCATAGCCTGCCGGCAGTCCAGGCGCGGCTCGAATCGCTGCGCCGTGAGGCCCAGGAAGCCCAGGCCAGCCTTCCCGAGGGCAAGGAGGAGCCCCAATTCCTACGCAGCCTGGCGCGGGTGGCGACCGCCCAGGGAGTGCAGTTCCGGTACCTGACCATGGAGGCGCCCGCTCAGGCCGGACCCCTGGTCTCCTATCCGTTCCGGCTGACGGTGGCCGGTCCGGCGGAGGCGTCGCGCCGGTTCCTGCAGGGGCTGGAGGAGATGGACCGGCTGGTGCAGGTAAAATCTTTCCACTTCGATAGTGTCGACAAAGGGGAGTTGACCCTGGAGGCGGTCTTCTACTCGGACCCGGCGGCGGAGGCCGCAGGGGCCGCAGGGGCCGCAGGGGCCGCAGGGGCCGCAGGGGCCGCGGGCGCCGCGGGGGGAGCGACGCCATGATGCGCCAAGCCGTGCCATGCGGCGGTTTTGTCCGCCGCGCCATGATGCGCAAAGCTCTGACCAAAGCTCTGACCCGCGAGGCGGGCTTCACCG
>JAMDAP010000116.1 GCA_023484675.1 Bacillota bacterium | reverse complement strand
GTAAGGGCCAGCTGGGCGCCGCCCGCGAGGTGCTGCGGGAGCTGGGGTTGGAGCACATCACCACCTTTGGCCTGGCCAAGGAAAACGAGGAGCTGTTCCGGGAGGGGCAGTCCGATCCCATCATCCTGCCGCGTCACTCCCACGGCCTGCACCTGCTGCAACGCATCCGTGACGAAGCCCACCGCTTCGCCATCACCTATCACCGCAAGCTGCATGCCCAGGCCGCCACGCACTCCGTCCTGGATGACATCCCCGGCGTGGGGCCTGTGCGCAAGAAGGCCCTGCTCCGCCACTTTGGTTCCGTGGCCGCCATCCGCCGGGCAGCGGTGGAGGAGATCGCCTCCGTGACGGGCATCGGCGAAGAGTTAGCCGTGGCCATCAAGGATCATGTGGGAGGTGGCGGCCATCGAACCTGACCATCCGGAAGTCGAGGCGCTCCGGCAGGGGGCCGTGGTTCTGGTCGGAGCGGCCACCCACGCCGCCCTGGAGCTGTTCGTCCGGCTCGGCCGGTTTCGCGGCCTGGGGCTGGTGATTCGGCTGGGCCCCGGCGCCGCTGCTGGGCATGCCGCGCCGGCGCGGGGAGAGGGCTAGGGTCGCGTGCCTCAACTGAACAGAAACAGAAGCGGGCGCCGCGATGGCGCCCGCTTGCCCATCCTTCCCAGGCAGGCTGGATCGCTGGACCCGTCACAGGACCAAGTCGAGACCGTACTGCTCGCACAGACTCGCAACCTGCCGGCGAGCCCGCACGGCATTCAGGGAACCGCTGCGCACAATGAGCCCGGAGCGGCCCTGGTTCTGCACCACGCGCATCAACGCCAGACCTGATTCCCACCGCAGACGGCCACCCAGCCGGGCGACCGCCTGGTGAAAGTCATCCAGGGCGAAGACGCTGAACAGGAGCCGCCGGTCGTCGCGCCAGTGCTGAGCGATGACGGTGCAAAGGCTATCGGCGTCCTCCGTGGCGAAGACCGCCCGCACATCGGAAGCCAGGCTCCGGTTTGGCACCACCTCAGCCAGGATCCCCACCGCCTGTTCGGGGAGCGTGAAGAGCAGGGTGGACATGATTCGCGCCATCAGGTCGGCGGGTCTCGCCCACCCTTCCAGTTCCAGCGTAATGCCGAGGGCCGAGCGCCCGGCGGTGGAGCGCTGGTCGGTCGGAACCACGGTCTGCAGAACCAGCCGGCCGTGGGCTTGGCCTCGGTCCGGGACAGCGAATTGTCTGGGCAGTGTCTCCATCTGGGTCGGGTGTGCCACGGCGCAGGCGACCTCCTCGTGTCGGGGGGACTTCCATTTAATTCTAGACCGTCCTCCCTGTCGATGTAAGAGAATTCCTGTCCAGGGAGTCTTTCCTGCGCCACGAAGTGGTGGCATTCAACTTTGTAAAGATGGATATTAACAACTTCAAAGAGAAGTATTGACATCTGGATGTCCAAGGAGCATATTGTAGATTGTGAGTGTAACCTAAACGAAGTTAAGGACGGCATTAACAACTACGAAGGGGGAGTGGCATCGTGGATCGCCACCGACTGCCGGGGAAGTGCCCGGTGTGCGACGGGCCCCTGGACGTCACGCGCATGCAGTGCCCGGAATGCGGCACAGCTGTCGAAGGGCGCTTTGAGCTCTGCAAATTCTGCAGCCTGTCCCGCGAGCAGCAGCAATTCGTCGAGATTTTCATCAAGTGCCGCGGCAACATTCGCGAGGTGGAACGCGAGCTTGGTATCTCGTACCCCACTGTGCGAGGCCGACTGGACCAGGTGATTGAAGCCCTCGGCTATCGGGTGGAGGCAGCGGCCGAGGAGGAGAGAGGCGCCCGGCGCAAGGACGTTCTCGATTCCCTCAGCCGGGGGGAGATTTCGGCGGACGACGCCATTAAACTGCTGAAACAGGCAGATCGGGGGTAGTGACATGGAGGAGGAACGCAAGCTGATCCTGACCATGGTGGCGGAGGGCAAGATCACGCCCCAGGAGGCCGACGCCCTGCTGGCGGTCTTGGAAGAGGAAGACAATCAGGCCGGTGAGTCGCCTACGAATGCCGCCGAGGCAGCGGACAAGGCGGGCGCTGGGACAGACGCCTCAGGCCGCCGGGCCGACACCGATCCAGGCCGTCCCCGTTCCTACGCTGAGCAACTGCTGGCGCGGTTGGGCCTGGACAAGGGCACCTGGATGTGGGGCCTGCCGGGCCGCCGCGAGGTGATTCGCTGCCACCGCCGCCAGGCGTGGTCTGAGGCCTCCGGCCCGGTCAAGATCGTCAACGCCAAGGGCGATATCGCCATTGACACCTGGGATGAGGACGCGGTGGAGGTGGACGCCGAGCTGGTGATTGGCGGCGACCTTTCGGACAAGGCGCGCCAGGCCCTTCAGGAGACCGGCGTGACCCTGGAGGAGCGCGACGGCGCCCTGCACGTCCGGGCCTTTGACGCCACGCCCTACCGGGCCTGGGGCGTCCGGCTCGCCGGCGCCGACCTGAGGGTGCGCGTTCCCCGCCTTGCCAGTGTGGACGTTTCTTCGGTCCACGGCGACGTGGATGCCCATGGAGACTTCCAGGAGGTGCGGGCCGAAGCGGTCCATGGCGACCTGGAGCTGTCTGGGGCCCGCGGCCGGCTCAAGGCATCCACCCGCAACGGCGACATCGCCGTGCACCGCTTTGAGGGAAGCAGCCTGGAAGTGGATTCCACTCACGGGGACGTTTCCCTGTCGGCTGCGGCGGCGACCGTGCGGATCAACACGGTGCGGGGCGACGTCGATCTGGACCTGCGCAGCTGCCGCGAGATCCGGTTGGATACGGTCAGCGGTGACGTTGAAATGAAGGTCCAACTGGAGCCTGGCGCCACCTGCGAGGTGCACACCGTCCGCGGCGATGCGGACGTCAGCCTGGACGTCAGCGGCGGCCTGGAGGTAGCCTTGGATGCCACCTCCGGCGACCTGGAGTGCCGTCTGCCCCTGGACCAGGTGCAAAAGAGCCGCAGGAGCCTGAACGGCTCCCGGGGCGATGGCGCCACCAAGGTGCGCATGACCAGTATGCACGGCGACCTGACAGTACGGTAGCGCAGCCGCCATCGCCGCGCCTGCCTGCGCGCGGCCACCCACGGCGCGGCCATCCAGGCGTCCGCGACCGAGGGCCTGTCGCCGGCGTCCGCGACCGAGGGCCTGGCCTGACCGCCGGGGTGCATCACGCCTTGCTGTACAAGAGGAGGGCACACAAATGAATGAGGAACGCCTGA
>JAMDAP010000009.1 GCA_023484675.1 Bacillota bacterium | reverse complement strand
TGACTACCAGACAGGTCCGCTTTGACAAAGCGGTCCGGACTCTCCAGGATCTACAACTGATCCCTGAGCTCGTGGCATCCCACTTGTGTTCGGTCAGAGCACTAGGTAACATCGCGGCCCACGAGCGGGCAAGGGCGGCAGGTGACAAACCGGTCGAGCGATATTAAACCTTCGGTAGACATTCAAGATCGGTACATGGTATAATAATCTAATTCCAAAATACGGCTTCTAAACAGTACGAGCAAGCCCCCAGCGGACCAGTATAGGCGCCGCCCTGTACATCGACGTTAAGAATAGCCCGGGGACCCGCCGCGGTTCGACTTTGGAAGGCGCACTACGCGACCTGGTGCCGTAATTGTTGAAGCGCGCACTGGAAACCGAGGGCCTGCACTCCTCGGTTTTTCTCATCTCTTCGATCTCATCTTGAACGAACGGGCGGGTCATTCGTCTTTCCTGAATGAGGGGGTGGAAGGTTGGATCCCGATGAGCTGCTCATCACTCGATGGCGATCGGGAAACGCAGAAGCTGCTCGCACACTGGTCCAGCGCCACTATCCCCGAATGTTTAAGCTGCTCTACCGGCTGTCGGGTACCCGCGATCAGGCTGAAGAGCTGACCCAGGAACTCTTCGCCCGGCTGACAAGGCGCGTTTCCGTCAGTGATAAGGAGGTGTCCAACCTCCAGGCCTGGCTGTACCGGGCGGCTCTGAACCTCTGGCGGGACTGGGTCCGGCGCGAGATCTACGCCCGGGAAAAGGGGATCAAGGGCAGCAATGCAGACATCCAAGATGTCCCCGCCCCGGATGCCGTTGAGCCTGCTGCCCTGGAACGCTGGCTGCGGGACGCGGTGCGGGCGGCTATATTGGAACTGGATCCGCAATACCGCGAGGTGCTGGTACTCTGCTACTACCAGGGGCTGACTTCAGCTGAAGTTGCCAAACTGTTAGGCGTTCCGCCGGGGACGGTGCGGTCCCGAACGCACTACGCCATTAAACAGTTGCGGGAACGGCTGGGTCCGGCAGCAGAAGGGGGGAAAGAACCGTGGTTAAAGCCAGGGAACCGGAATTGAACATTGAGCCGCTGCTGCAGGCGTGGCCGGACCCGACGCCTGATCCGGCTGCCATGGAACAGGTTGCAGCCCTGATGATAGCCGGCATTTCCCCCCAAAAGGCAACGGAACAGGAGCCCGGGGAGACCCATTTCCGGATCCTTACGTGGATCTGGGGGGCGATCGCCCTCGCGGGGTATCTGGCCTGGTCCACGCTGACCGGCTGGTTTGCGGACCACCCGGTAGGAACGGCCGTCATCGCCGTGATCGGATGTGCCAGCCTGCTGGCGCCGCTAGTTCTTCTTTTACTTGGACGCAGTCACTGCCTGGATACGGCGGTACCCAGTGAATTGACAGGAGGGTTCAGGCAATGTTAAGACGCTGGTTCCCGAAGAATCAAATTCTGATTCGGGCGGTTAGCGGTCTTGTGGTCTTTCTCCTATTTGGCTTGCTGGCCGGCGGTACGAGAGCATGGGACGCTTTCAGCCACCGCTGGGAAGAAACTGGCCCCCGGGCCGTGGCCAAGGCTGTCCTGGCGTACGGCATCGACAGCCCAGAGGCTACTGCTGCCATCAAGCAGATGGGCGCAGCGCCCGATCCCAAGGACTTAGTGGCGCTCCTTGACCCCACCACGGGGAAAGCTGCGGCCGCTTCACCGGCTGAACTGGTCGGCAAGACGCCGGAAGAGATGACTCTGGCCGGTGGGGTTAAACTTCCTCCACTGCAAACGTTACTGTCCCGCAGGCACTTCATCTTCCGGCGGCCGGACGCGGTCGGCTCTTCCCGGTTTGCCGCGTTCCGGACGGACCGCGTTGTGGTCACGGCCCTCCCGATTTACCCGTGGTCCGGGTGGGAGGAAGGCCGCCATGGCTTTTATGGGTACACCCGAAAGGATTTCGGCCGGGAGTACCGCTTCGACGGTCACCGGAAGTTTCGGGAGTACGGGTACGGATGGGAGCCGCCGGCTGGTCGCTGGTATGGTGGCGAGTTCCCGCCTATGGGCCAGTTCCCGCCGGTCCGGCCATCCGGTGCAGCGCAGCCGTTTGGCACATCCCAGCTTGCCCCGAAAGCGGTGCTGCTGATTGCAGTGCCGCCCGAAGGACTCACGGCGCTTCGCATCCTTGGAGGCATCTTCGGCGCGATTTCGATGCTGGGCTTCATCCTGTACTGGCTTTCCGTAGCCTGGTGGGTGTTTGCCGATGCCCGCCGGCGCAGGGTCAAGGCCTTTGCGTGGGGCCTGCTCGCCTTGCTCACCAACCTCGTGGGTGTGGCCGTTTACCTGGTGGCCCGGCAGGAACATGGAAATTGTGCCAGTTGCGGTGCCCCGGTAGATCGGAAGTATGCCTACTGCCCGCACTGCGGCTATCAGCTCAAAGAGTTCTGCACCAAGTGCGGCCAGGAGGTACGTCCAGACTGGATGTACTGCACCAACTGCGGCACCCAGCGCGACAGCGAGACGAAAGAGCGCGAGGTGTGAGGAAAATAAAATCGAAGGGAGGCGGCTACACGGCGGCTGGCGCATGTAGCCGCCTTTTTTGTCTGCTTCGTCCGTGGTGCCCGTTTTGCTCGCGCATCCCTCTCTCGCCAAGGTGAGGGCCGTCTTCCAGGTTTACGGGCCCGCCTTTAGCAATAACGAGGAAGCCGGGACCCCGGAATCTAACCCCGTTCCTCCAAACGACGAATCGCTACCACGCCTCCAACACCCTTGTGTTCTTTTACGGCAACCGGTGGAAATAGGTTCGAACGCCTGGTTCCCGGGGGCCATACCATCGAGATCGACCAGGATGGGAAGTTCATCCTGGAGCCGGGACACAACCACACCGTCAAGATCCTGGCCGCCGATGCCGACGATCAGCTCGACCTGGCCTTGCTGGCTTCACCCCGTCGTCCTCCCCGCCACCCGCCAATAGCCCTTGCGGGAGCCAGCGAATTCCCAGCTAAGACCGGTGCGTCATCAGCCCTAGAACCCCGGACCCGCTGGATGAGAGGTGGCTTCTGCCTGTGCGCCAATGGTCGTTCGCCTGCCCCGGCATTGAGCAACTACCGTCTCAAGCTGCCGCACCCGACTGGGTGTGATGACGGTGCCATCAGCTTCGATCGCCGCGTAGGGGACAGTACTGCGCTTGTTCGTGGCATTGATTACAGCCGTGGCGGTGTTGGCGGGTGTGCAGTTGAAGGCTCCGACATT